>CAXUCS010000173.1:0-5714 GCA_964249365.1 uncultured Caulobacteraceae bacterium
AGCGCGCTGGTGAACCAGCTCTCCGCGCTGATGAACGTCACCGTCGGCAGGACCGCGACGGGCGGGGTGACGGTGAAGGCCTCCGACGGCACGGTGCTGGCCGGCGACCAGGGCTCAGCCACGCTGAGCTACGACGCCGACGGCGCCGGCGGGCAGGTCGACCTTGCGCCGGTCGGCGGCGGCGCGCCCCAGCCGCTCGGCGCCCGCTTGACCAGCGGCGAGATGGCGGGGCTCCTGGACCTCAGGAACAACCAGCTCCCCTCCATCTCCGGCCAGCTCGCCAACCTGACGAACGAGACCGCCACCGCCCTGAACGCGGTCTCCAACCGCTATTCCAGCGTGCCCGCGCCCGCCACGCTGAACGGGCGCGACACGGGCATGGACCTTTCCACCGACGTCTCCGGCTTCACCGGCAAGACGACGGTGGGGGTGGTGAACGCATCGGGCGTGCTGCAGGGGAGCGTGGCCATCGACTTCTCCGCCGGCACGATGACGCCGGGCGGCGGCGGCGCGGCGGTGAGCTTCACGCCCTCCACCTTCCTCGCCACCCTGAACGGCCAGCTCGGAGGCCGGGCGACGGCGAGCTTCTCGGACGGCGCGCTCTCGATCAGCGCGGGTGGGAGCGGAAACGGGGTGGTGGTCGCCGACGACGCCGCCACGCCCAGCGCCAAGGCCGGTCAGGGCTTCTCCCAGTTCTTCGGGCTGAACGACCTCGTCTCCTCGGCGGGGCCGAACGGCTACGACACCGGCCTGACCGCCTCCAGCGCCAGCGGCTTCCCCGCCGGCCAGCCGATCAGCTTCGACCTCACCGGGGCCGACGGTTCGCTCCTGAAGACGGTGACGGTGCAGACCCCGGCCGGCGCCACGATGGGCGACCTCCTCTCCACCCTGAACAGCCCTGCGGGCGGGGTGGGGCTCTACGGCGCTTTCCAGCTCGACGCGGACGGCGCGCTGAACTTCACCGCCACGGGCGGTTCGGGGGTGAGCCTCCAGGTGGCGGCGGACGGGACCGCCAACACCGCCACCGGGACCTCGCTCACCACCCTCTTCGGCCTGGACGCCGGCGCGCGGAACGAAGCCATGAACGGCCTGGCGGTCAGGAGCGACATCGCGGCCGCCCCCGCCCTCCTCCAGACCTCGGGCGTGGACCTCTCCGCCGCGGCGGGAACGCCGGTCCTGGCGTCGTCCGACACCTCCGGCGCGGACGCCTTCTCCACCGCCGGGCAGGCGAGCCTCGCCTTTGCGGCGACGCCCGGCCAGGCGGCGGTCACCACCACGCTTTCCGGCTATTCGGCGCGCTTCAGCGGCGCGGTCGCGACCGCGGCGGCCGACGCCGACACGGCCGCCACCAACACGAGCTCCATCGCCACCGAGACGACCTCGCGCCTGTCCTCCGCGGAGGGCGTGAACATCGACCAGGAGATGATCTCGCTCACCACCTACCAGCAGGCCTACAGCGCGTCCGCCCGGCTGATCTCGGCCAGCCAGGACATGTTCACCGCCCTGATGTCCATCACCACGAGCTAGGAAGGACGCCCCGCCCGTGCTCAGCCCCATCTCGACCTCCGCCCTCTACGGCGCGCTCCAGGCCAACATCGGCGTCACCCAGACGCAGGAGGCGACCGCCACCGGCGAGATCGCCAGCCAGAAGGTCTCCACCGACCTCGCCGGCTACGGCGCGGGTGCGGGCACGCTGACGGCCCTGAACAGCCTTTCCACCCGGCTGACCCAGTACGAGGGCAATGCGCAGGCGCTGTCCGGCCAGCTCGGGGTGCAGGACCAGGCGCTCTCCACCGTCTCCGCCGCCGCCCAGGACGCCAAGACCGCGGTGGCGGAAGCGGTCGCGAACAACAGCGGCGACGACCTGATGACCACGCTGCAGGCCGCCCTGACCAGCGCGACGGGCGCGCTCAACACCCAGTACGACGGCCAGTACCTGTTCTCCGGCGGCCAGGGGCAGACGCAGCCGGTGACCGCCGGCTCGCTGTCGGCGCTCGCCGCGGCCGGCCCCGTATCCTCCGTATTCCAGAACGGCGCGCTCAAGGCCGCCAGCCGGCTGGACGACACCACCGTGGTGCAGACGGGCGTGCTGGCCAGCGACGCGGGCGGACCGCTCCTGGGCGCGCTCCAGACGGTCGCCGCCTTTGACGCCGGGCCGAACGGCCCCTTCTCCGACCCGCTGACCTCTGACCAGCAGAGCTTCCTGTCCGGCGTGCTCGGCCAGCTCGGCACGGCCGTCAGCTCCGCCACCACGGTGCAGGCCGACAACGGCGTGGTGGCGAAGCAGGTGGCGGCGGCCGCCACCTCGCTGTCCGACCGGCAGACCGCCATCGCCGGGGTGATCAGCAATCTCACCGTCCCGGACGAGGCCAAGGTCGCGAGCCAGCTCTCGCTCGCCCAGACCACCCTGCAGGCGTCCGCCCAGATCTTCTCCAGCCTGCAGCAGGACAGTCTCCTGCAGGTGCTGAGCAACGGCTGACGCAGCGGAGTCGGCGCCTGGGACGTTGCGTCCGGCGATGATCGGCCGCCGCCAGGTCCCCAACCTCCTCACCGCCGGGCGGATCGGGCTCGGCGCCCTGGTGTTCGTGCTCCTGGCGGGCTTCGCGGCAGGCGGCGGGCGACCGCTCGCCGGCCTCGCCTTCGTCCTGTTCGCCGTCGCGGCCCTGACCGACTTCTTCGACGGCTGGCTGGCGCGGCGCTGGGGCGTGACCTCCGCCTGGGGCGCCGCGCTCGACCCCATAGCGGACAAGATCGCCGCCCTCGCCGCCATCCTGGGCCTGGTGCTGGCGGGCGCGGGGCCGCTGGTGGCGCTGCCCGGCTTCCTCATCCTGTTTCGGGAGGTGTTCGTCGCCGGCCTGCGCGAGGCGGGGGCGGGCAGGGGCGTGCGGCTTCCCGTGACGCGGCTGGCCAAGTGGAAGACGACCGCGCAGCTGGTGGCGCTGGCGCTGGCGCTGCTGGCGGCCGCGCTCGCCTCCGCCCCGCTCGCCGTCGCCTCGGTCGTCCTTCTCTGGGCGGCCGCGCTCCTGACGCTCTGGACCGGGCTGCAGTACGCGCGCGCCTTCGCCCTGGCGGCCGCCTCATAGCCGGGCGAGGGGGGGCTGGTTCTGTCGCGGGCGCGCGGAAAGACTTTGCGCGGACGCCGTCTTGGGAGGTATGGCGCTGCGCCGCCCGCCGCGCTAAGCGCGCGACTTGGCCCCGGACGCGCCCGTCCGGAGCAGAGACGTCCGCCGCGACGCAGAAGCGCGGCGCATACCGCCGGGGAAGGTCGATGAGGAACGCCCAGCCGCTCAGCCTCCACGTGCCGGAGCCCCAGACCCGTCCCGGCGACGAGGCGGACTTCACGGGCCTTGAGCTGTCCCCCGCCGGCGCGGTGGAGCGGCCCGACATCGCCACCCCCGCGCTCGCCATGCGCGACCTCGCCTACGGCCTGATCCGCGTGCTGGACGACGAGGGCCGCGCGGTCGGGGCCTGGAACCCGCGGGCGGACGCCGAGACGCTGCGGCGGGGGCTGAAGGCCATGCTGCTCACCCGGGCCTTCGACGACCGCATGTACCGCGCCCAGCGCCAGGGCAAGACCAGCTTCTACATGAAGTGCACGGGCGAGGAGGCGGTGGCCTGCGCCCAGGCGCTGGCGCTGACGCGGGAGGACATGTGCTTTCCCACCTACCGCCAGCAGGGGCTCCTGATCGCGCGCGGCTATCCGCTCGCGACCATGATGAACCAGATCTATTCCAACGCCGCCGACCCGATCAAAGGCCGCCAGCTGCCGGTGATGTATTCGTCCAAGGCGTTCGGCTTCTTCACCATCTCCGGCAACCTCGGCACCCAATACCCCCAGGCGGTGGGCTGGGCGATGGCCAGCGCCTACCGGGGCGACGACAGGATCGCCTCGGCCTGGATCGGCGACGGCGCGACGGCGGAGGGCGACTTCCACAATGCGCTGACCTTCGCGGGCGTCTACCGCGCGCCGGTGATCCTGAACATCGTCAACAACCAGTGGGCCATATCGAGCTTCCACGGCATCGCGGGAGGGCTGCAGACCACCTTCGCCGCGCGCGGGATCGGCTACGGCCTGCCGGCGCTCAGGGTCGACGGCAACGACTTCCTGGCCGTCTACGCCGCGACCCAGTGGGCGGCGGACCGGGCGCGGGCCAACCTCGGCGCGACTGTGATCGAGTTCTACACCTACCGCGCCGCCCAGCACTCCACCTCCGACGACCCCGCGCGATACCGCCCCGCCGACGAGCAGGGCAAGTGGCCGCTGGGCGATCCCGTCCTGCGCCTGGCCGCCCACCTGATCGGCCTGGGCGAGTGGTCCAACGAGGACCACGCCGCCTACGAGAAGGAGGCCGCCGAGCAGGTCCGCGCCGCCGCCCGCGAAGCCGAGGCGATCGGCACGCTCGGCCAGAGCCGGCCGGAGACCGCCACCATGTTCCAGGACGTCTACAAGGAGCCGGACTGGCGGCTCCAGCGCCAGCAGGCGGAGATGGACCTGTGAGCGGGGCGCCCATCCTTCTGCGCGGGATCAGCTGATGCCCGCCATGAACATGATCCAGGCGCTGAACTCGGCGCTGGACACGGTCCTGGGCCGCGACCCCGACACCCTGATCTTCGGCGAGGACGTGGGCTTCTTCGGGGGCGTGTTCCGCGTCACCGACGGGCTGCAGAAGAAGCACGGGCTGACCCGCTGCTTCGACGCCCCCATCGCGGAGGGCGGCATCGTGGCGGCCGCCATCGGCATGGGCGCCTATGGCCTGCGCCCGGTGGTGGAGATCCAGTTCGCCGACTACATCTACCCCGCCTACGACCAGATGGTCAGCGAGGCCGCGCGTATCCGCTACCGCTCGGCGGGCGATTTCACCTGCCCCATCACCATCAGGACGCCTTATGGCGGGGGCATCTTCGGCGGCAACACCCATTCCCAGTCGCCCGAGGCGCTGTTCACCCACGTGGCGGGGCTAAAGACGGTGATCCCCTCCAACCCCTACGACGCCAAGGGCCTCCTGATCGCCTCGATCGAGGACGACGACCCGGTGCTCTTCCTGGAGCCCAAGCGCATCTACAACGGCCCCTTCGACGGCCACCACGAGCGACCGGTCTCGCCCTGGGCCGGCCACCCAGCCGCCGAGGTGCCGGCGGGCCACTACGTCGTGCCGCTCGGCCAGGCCGCGACCGTGCGGGAAGGGCGCGACCTGACGGTGCTCGCCTACGGTGTGATGGTGCACGTCGCGCTGGCCGCGGCGGAGGAGGCGGGCGTGGACGCGGAGGTGATCGACCTTCGCACCCTGGTGCCCGTCGACATCGAGGCGATCGAGCGCTCGGTGAAGAAGACCGGGCGCTGCGTGGTGGCGCACGAGGCCACCCGCACCTCCGGCTACGGGGCCGAGCTTTCCGCGCTGGTGCAGGAGGCCTGCTTCTACCACCTGGAAGCGCCCATCGAGCGGGTGACGGGCTGGGACACACCCTATCCCCACGCCTTCGAGTGGGACTACTTCCCCGGACCCACCCGCGTGGCCAGGGCCATGCGCCGCGCCATGGAGGGCTGAGCCGCCATGGCCCGCTTCACCTTCCGCCTCCCCGACGTCGGCGAGGGCACCGCCGAGGCGGAGATCGTCGCCTGGCACGTGGCGCTCGGCGACCATGTCGAGGAGGACCAGCCGCTCGTCGACGTCATGACCGACAAGGCCACGGTGGAGATCACCTCGCCCGTGACG
>CAXUCS010000174.1:0-5701 GCA_964249365.1 uncultured Caulobacteraceae bacterium
CCTCAGAGGCGCTGAGGCCGTCGAGCCAGAGCGTCTTCAGGACCTCGACCCTGGGCTCCGTCCAGCCGGCTCCACCGCGGGCCGTTCCCGCGTCTTCGACGATCGCTTGCATCTTGGCTGCTCCCTGAGCCTGGTCGGCTCACGGACGTTCGGCCCTCGCCGAGGAGCGAGGGCCGCGCCGGGTCGAGGCGCGCCTACATCAGACCCTGGCTGCGGAAGCTGACGAGCTGGTCGCCCGCCACCAGCACATGATCGTGGACGGCGATGCCCAGGCTCTTCGCCGCCGCGACGATCTGCGTGGTGATGTCGCGGTCAGCCTGGGAGGGATGGTCGGTTCCGGAGGGATGGTTGTGGACGAGGATGAGGTTGCTTGCGCCGTACTCCAGGGCTCGTCGGACCACCTCGCGCGGGTACACCGGCGCCGCGTTGGTCGTGCCCTCCCCCATCCGCTCATCCGCGATGAGCCGGTTGGCGCCGTCGAGGAAGAGGACATGGAAGGCTTCGCGGGTGCGGCCCGAGAGCGCCGCCACGAGGTAGCGCTTCAACCCCTCCCAGGAGGCGATGACGTCGCGCTCGCGCAGCGGCTGCTCAAAGACGCTGAGCGCCAGCTCGTAGCTCAGCCGGAGCTCCCGCGCCGCCGCGACGCCGGCCGCCGCCGCGAGTTCAGCCGCATCGGCGGACACTGTGCGGCGGACATCGCCGAACCGCGCCAGCAGGCGAGCGGCGAGGTCGGCGGGGCTGGAGCAGGCCGCCCCGCGCGAGAGCAGCCGGGTCAGGAGTACGAGGTCTCCGCTCCGCCCAGCGCTCCTGAGCTCCTGGCAGGATGAAGTCCCCTGACGCTCCACGACGTCGCGGCCGCACAGCATCGAGGCGTCCTGCACGCCGCTGGCGGGATCGGCCGTGAAGAGGTCGGGCTGACGGACGGGCGCGGCCATGGCGGGGTCTCCGGACGCCGGCCGGGTGTCTCCCCGTCCCTCACGTCCGCCCTGCCGGGCCCTCCCCTTTTCCCCAGCGACCTTACGCCGGAGGTTCCTTGAACCGCTCCGGCCGCCACTGCCTCACGAGATCCTCGAACGCCGGCCCGAAGCCGAGCGCATCGGGGTAGACCTGGTTCGCTGAGACGAAGGCGAACACCTGAAGGACATCTCTGCTGTGCTGCTCGTCGAGCAGCCAGAGCTCGGTGAGGTTGAAGCCGCCGAGATCTCCCCCGTTCCACCAGGCGAGGAGGAAGTTGGCGGTCACCCGCGACCCCGACGTGTCCTCCCGAGCGGTTCTCAGGAGACGCCGCAGCACCTCGGAGATGGCCTGGTTCGACGGCCTGAGTTCCACCACATCGCCGGTCATCGTTGACCCATCCTTCCGTCGTTGGGCTGTCGGGCCGGAGCGCAGATGATCATGCCCCGGCCCGCGCACGCCGTCACGCCGCCAGCGATGTCACGGACTCGGCCGGCCACCGCTCGAGCACCCGCGCCAGCACCTCCCCCCCGGTCGGGACGAAGGTGCGGGGCTGGTAGTTGATGACCTCGACGAAGCAGCCGAGCGCCTGGAAGGCGCGCCGCTGCGCCTGGGCGCCCACGACCTCGATCCGCCAGGCGTCCATCACCTTGGCGCGCCGCAGCCATAGGCCGCCGACGAGGCCGATGCTGACGCCCTCCTTGAGCAGCCTGGGCTCCAGGTCCTCGTCGCTGGCCACCGCCGTCGCGACGTCGGTCAGGCCCAGCGCCACCTTCAGCTTGGCGACGTCGACCGCTTCGAGCCGGCGTCCGAGCCAGCGCCGGCCGTCGGGCGCCTTCACCCGGCGCACCCAGGCCCGGGACGTCGGCAGGTGAGACCAGATCGGCAGCAGCACGCCGGTCACCAGATGCACCTCCTCCCGCCACCACGGATCGGCGGCGGCGACTTCGGGGTCCCAGGCCGCCCGCCAAACCGCCGCGTCGACGGGCTCCCAGGCGGACTCCGCATAGGCGGTCACGGGCGTCTTGCTGGGCCCATCGGGACGATGGAGACGCACCGCCTTGATGAGCTGGTCCCGGTCGTCGGTCGTCGTCACGCCGGACTCCGCCAGCGCCGCCTTGCCGGACTTCTTGTTCACCACGAAGGCGATCGACGCCGGGTTCAGTTTGGAGGTCCGCTCCAGCACGCCCTCGGCGGTCAGGAGCTCCCGGGCCCGCTTCAGCGAGAGCCGCAGGAGGCGGGTCTCCGCCCCGGTCGAGGCGTCGGTCCGGAGCAGCTCGTCGGAGAGCACCTCCAGGTCGTCGGCGACCAGGTCCTCCAGGCCGTGGTCGAACTTCCCCGAGGTCTGGGCCTGCTCCACGATGCTGGAGAGCATCTGGTCGAAGGTGGCGAAGAGGGTGTTCTGATCGCCGATGCGAAGCGCGAGCAACCTGTTGAGGAAGGTGTGCATCGGCGGGAGCGCGTCCGCAGCCTTTAGGCCGCCATCGTGGTCCAGCAGGCTCAGCGCGGTCTTGTCCTCGAAGGCCTTCAGCGTCCAGCCGTCCACCACGCCCTGGTAGAGGGCGACGTAGAAGGCCTGCAGCGCCCGGCGCGCCCAGGGGCTCTCCAGGTTGTCGCTGGCCTTGAAGAGGCCGTTGGACGAGGCACGCCGTTCACCCCTGGTCAGCGCGCCGAGGCTGTCCAGCCGCCGCGCGATCGTCGACAGGAAGCGCCGTTCCCCGTGGATGTTGGTGGACACGGGGCTGAAGAGGGGCGCGCAGGCCTGGTTGGTCCGGTGCGACCGGCCCAGCCCCTGGATGGCGGCGTCGGCCCGCCAGCCGGGCTCGGCGAGGTAGTGGCGCCGGCGCTGCTGGTTCTTGGCGGCGAGGTCCGCGTGGTAGCTCCGGCCCGTCCCGCCCGCATCCGAGAAGACCAGGATGCGCTTGCGGCCGTCCATGAACGCGTCCGTCTCCGCCTTGGCGGCGGAGGCGCCCCGGCGCTCGACCACCCGCCGGCCCTCCCGCATCACCACCCGCCGGCTCCGGCCGGTGATCTCCGCAACCTCATCGGGACCGAAGGCCTCCAGCACGGAGTCGAGCACCCCCTGGACCGCCGGCAGGCAGGCCAGCTTGACGACGAGGTCCTCACGTAGCGCCAGCGCCGCCTGGCTCACGACGGGCGCGCCGTCCTTCATGACGGGTTTGAGCGTCTCGTTCCCGTCCTCGTCCTTGACCTCCTCCATCAGGTGGATCGGGAAGGCGCCTTTCAGGTAGTCGAGCACCTGGTCCTTGGGGCTGAGGTCGATGGTGAGGTTCGACCACTCCTCGGGCGGGATCTCGCTCAATCTCCGCTCCATGACCGCCTCGTTGGTGGTCACCACCTGCACCACGGCTGAGCGGCCCTCCGCCAGGTCGGCGCGGATGGAGCGGATCAGCGTCGGCGCCTTCAGACCGGCCAGGAGGTTGGCGAAGAAGCGCTGCTTGCAGCTCTCGAAGGCGCTCAGCGCCAGCGAGGCGGCGAGCGGGCTCTTGGGCTTGCCCTCCTCGTTGTTGATCCCGACCGCGTCCAGGGCGGCGCGGAGGTGGGCATGGATCAGCTGGTAAGCGTCCGCCCAGGCGTCCCAGATCTCCACGTCGGAGTCGGTCAGGACGTGGCCGAGCGCCTCGTACTCGACCCCGTCGAAGCTGAGCGAGCGGGCGATGTAGAGGCCGAGCGCCTTCAATTCCCTTGCGATCAACTCCATCACCGCCACCCCGCCCTGCTCGCAGGCCTGAAGGAAGTCGGCGCGGGTGTTGAAGGGCGCCTCCGGTCCGCCCCAGAGGCCGAGCCGTGAGGCGTAGGCGAGGTTCTCCGGCTGGGTGGCGCCGGTGGCGCTGACGTAGAAGACCCGAGCGTTCGGCAGCCGGTTCTGGATCGCCAGCCCCGCCATGCCCTGCAGGCTCGCCTTCTTCAGGCCCCGCCCGCCCTTGCCGCCGCCGGCCGCATTGGCGAGCGCGTGGCTCTCGTCGAAGACGAGGACGCCATCGAAGTCGGGGCCGAGCCAGGCGACGATCTGGTCGAGGCGGGAGGCCTTCACCCCGCGCGCGGGCTGGCGCAGGGTGGCGTAGGTGGTGAAGAGGATCCCCCGATCCATGCGGATGCCCTCGCCCTGCTTCCAGGACGATTGCGGGCTGATGTCGGTGGGCGATCCCCCGATGGCGCTCCAGTCGCGACGGGCGTCCTCCAGGAGGGCGTCGTTCTTCGAGAGCCACACGGCCCGCAGCCGCCCCTGGGCCATGTTGTCCGCGATGACGCCGGCGATCTGCCTCCCCTTCCCGCACCCGGTCCCGTCCCCGAGCATCAGGCCGCGCCGGAAGCTCACCGCGCCCTCGGCATCCTCGGCCGTGAGCTCGACCTCGTGCGCCGCCTCGCCCAGGCGCCAGCGCCCCGGCAGCAGGGCCGCATGCGCCTCGCCCGCGTAGATCACCGTCTCGAGCTGGGCGTCGGAGAGCGCGCCCAGCGTCCTGCTCGGCAGCAGGGGCCGATAGGTCGGGCGCGGCGGGCAGACCGAGGCCATGGCCGCGGCTTCCACCAGCGGCGACGGGTGCGCCGGAGCGTCCGCCAGCTGCAGGCGCGCCACCTGGTAGGCCTGGTAGAGGCCGACGTCGCGACCTCCGCCGGTCCAGTCCCGGGTCTCGTAGGCGACCTGGGCGGTGGAGGCCAGGAACCCGAGCCGGCCCGCCGGCGTCGCCAGCTCCCGGGCGCGGGGCTGGAGGAGCGCCACCGGCGCCACCGTCCTGAACGCGCGGGGCTTCGCGGAGGCGCGGGCGCTGATCGCCGCCGCGGCCGCCGCCAAGTCCGACAGGGACTCGGGCGCAAGGACCTGCAGCGGCTCGGGCTCGCCGTCCAGGACGCGGTCCACCACGAGGAGGCCGGTCTCCGTGCTGGTCCCGTGCTTGGCGTAGGCCCGGGTGGGGAAGGCCAGGGCGGCGACGATGCGGCACTTCCGGCCCAGCGCCGCCATGGCGGTGGCGTCGTCGAACAGGCGGGCGGGGACAATGGCGCTCAGTCGGCCGCCGTCCGCCAGGCAGGCGATCGCGGCGTGCAGGTGCTCCTCCAGCTTCTGGAACGGCGGGTTGGCGACCACGACGTCGAAGCTGCCGGAGGACGGCAGCAGGTCGGCCAGGTGCTGGGCGTCGTGGCGGGTTCGCGAGGCGGCGGGGAAGAGGCCGTCCAGGAGCGCCGCCCGAGCGGCGGCGATCTCGTTGAGCTCGAGCTGGGCCCCGCAGGCTTCCGCGACCGACGCGATCAGGCCCGTGCCGGCGGACGGCTCCAGCACGTGATCGCCCGGCCGGATCTGCGCGGCGAGGACGGCGACGGCGGCGAGCTCGACAGGCGTGGAGAACTGGTCCAGCGCCAGCTGCTCTTCGGACCTGCGGCTATGGGTGAGAGTCAGGGCGGTCAGGCCGGCCAGGAGCGCGACGATCTCCGCCGGGGCGTCCTCCAGCCGCGAGACCTGGTGGGCGAGGCGGCGCACCTGCAGCACCAGGGCCGCCTCCATGGCGTCGTAGGCGTCCCGCCACAGCCAGGCGCCCTCCGCGTCCGAGCCCCCGAAGCTCAGCGTCGTGGTCGCGGAGACGAGCTTGCGGTCGAGCGGGCGAGAGCGGGCCAGCTGGGGCGCAAGGGAGCGGGCGGCGGCCAGGAGGTTGGCGGGCTTGTCGGCGGCTGCGGAGGCGGACAGGCCGAAGAGGGGAAGGCAGGCGTTCATCGGGTGGGGCTCGGCTCACCC
>CAXUCS010000175.1:0-5688 GCA_964249365.1 uncultured Caulobacteraceae bacterium
GCTGTGACGGCCGGCCAGCGCGGAGCCGGCCAGGGCGCCGAGCGCGCCGCCGAGCAGCGCCCCCCGCCGACGTTTCCGCCGGACTTCACGCAGTTGTCCATCGCCCACTGCTCGGCCGAAGCGGCGTATTGCTGGTCCTGGTCCGGGGTGGGCGCAGCGTCCGGGTACCCTGGCGCGAATCCGGGGGGCGGCGGCGTGTCTCCACCCGGGGCTCCGTAGCCGCCCCCATTTCCGTACCCGCCGCCCTGCGGGTAGCTGGGCGGCCCGTACCCGCCTTGACCGGCGCCCGCCTGGCCGTAACCGCCCTGCCCATACCCCGGCTGGGCGTAGCCGCCCTGCCCATAGCCGCCGTCCTGTCCGTAGCCGCCTGCGCCGGGGCCCGGCTGCCCGTAGCCGCCCTGGCTTGAGCCCTGCTGGCCGTAGCCCCCGTCATAGCCGGGCGGCGGCGGGGGCGGCGCACTCTGGTCCTGGTAGCCCTGCTGGCCGTAAGCTGGCTGAGCGTCCTGCTGGCCGTAGCCGTTTTGGCCATAGCCTGGCTGAGCGGAGCCGCCCTGGCCATGACCCTCCTGGCCGTAACCGCCCTGATCTTGCTGGCCCTGGTAGGCGCTGTAGGGCTGGCCGTAGCCGGAGCCTTGCGGATCGCCGTAGGACTGGCCGGAACCGGGCGCATCGTAGCCCTGTTGCCGAGCGAACGCCGGAGCGCCGGCGAGAGGGGACGCCGCGAGGGCCAGCGTCGCCAACGCCGCCGTGGAGCGGCCCACCATCGTGGGAACGGCCATGATTTCGTCCTCCGCCGCCTGCGATCAACGGCATGCTGCTACTGGCCAATCTAAGTCTGAACCGAGCCTGACCGTTCCGTTCATGGGCCTGCGCGGCAGGCGCTCAGGATGTGCTAGACCCTGTCCTTATGAGCTCCGCGCTGATCGCCGCCGCCCTCCTTGCGGGGGCCGATCCCCTGCCGCAACCGCCGACGGGCCATGCCGCGGCCGTGACCGTGGTCGCCTCGCGCGCCGTTCCCCGCGTAACCAGCACCTTCCCCGCAAACGGCGCCACGGTCTTGCCAGGGCTCCTGATCCTGCGCGTCACCTACGACACCCGCATGCGGCCGGACGGCTGGTCCTACGCGCGGGAAGCCGGCATGGACTATCCCGACTGCGCCCCGGCGCCCCGCCTGCTGGACGACAAGGAGAGCTTCGTCCTGATCTGCCGTACCCTGCCCGGCAAACGCTACGCCGTGTGGTTCAATCGGCCGCCGCTGCAGGACTTCTCCAGCTCCGGACGGCGCCCCGCCCCCGCCTACGAACTCAGGTTCGCCACCAGCCAGGACGAGCCGATCCGCACGCTTGCCGACGCCATGAAGGCCGACCCCGCCCTGCCCAGCGCCGGCAATCCCGTCGAGCCGGACGGCCTGGCGAGCTTCGGCGGAAACGACGGTCCGGGCTAGCGGGCCCGCGTGGAGTCTTCCATACCATACGCGGTGGAGCGGCTGGTCGATGCGCGGGGGTTCCGCTGCCCGGTGCCGACGCTGAAGCTCCGCCGCGCGCTCGCCGAAGCGCCCGCCGGCACACTGGTCGTGCTCCTCGCCGACGACCCGATGGCGCGCATCGACGTGCCTCACTTCGCCGCCGCGAGCGGCTGCGACCTTGTCGGGCGGGAGAAGGACGGACCGGTGCTGCGCTTCAGCCTGCGCCGGCCCGCCTAGGCGGGCGCCGGGGGCCGTGGTTCACGCCCGGCGTCAGGATCAGCTCCATCTCGGTCACGACCGCCCCGCCGTAGAAGACCGCGTTCACATTCCAGGATAACCAGACCAGGAACACCACCACCGCGCCGATGGAGCCGTAGGTCGCGCCATAGTTGGCGATGCGTCCCACGTAGAAGGCGCAGAACCATGAGGCGAGGATGGAGAGCCCCATCGCCACCGTCCCGCCGGTCGCCGAAGCCCGCCAGCTCACTCGGTGGCTGGCCATGGCGTAGCGATAGAGGAGAGCAAAACCGCCCACGAGGCCACCCGCCTCCCACGTCCACTCGTTGTTGAGCCAGGACTGGCCGAGCACCTCCAGCCGGAAGGTGGACGCCAGGATCCGCACTGCGAGGAACGCCCCGGACGCCCCGGCCAAAACCGCGAAGGCTCCCATCGCGACCCCCAGCGCGAGCACGTTGAACTGGACGAAGTTCCTGGGCCGGCCATCCTCGTAGATGAAGGACAGGCCCGCGAGCAGCGCCTTGAAGCCGCGGTGGGCGGCGTAGACGCCGATGCTCAGCGCCACGACGCTCTGGAGGGAGAGCGCGGTGCGCGGGGCCGAGGCCAGACGGTCGAGCTCGGACTGCACCAGTCCCTGCGCCTGCAGGGGCATGAGGTTGACCAGGGCGTCGCCCAGCCGCGCCACCCGCGAGGTCGGCTCCAGGAAGCTGAACAGGCTGACCAGGATGGTCAG
The DNA here is from genome assembly GCA_964249365.1 of uncultured Caulobacteraceae bacterium. GTDB lineage: Bacteria > Pseudomonadota > Alphaproteobacteria > Caulobacterales > Caulobacteraceae > CAHJWH01. The sequence goes on from CAXUCS010000175.1 coordinate 2,436, forward strand.
AGCGGGGAAGACCGCGAGGAGGGCGAAGAAAGACACCCCGCCCGTGTAGAGCATGCAGTCGCGCCCCCAGATGCGCAGGAACGAACGCCGGGCCAGGAGGACGACCGCGCGCGCGAAGGTCAGGGTCTCTTCCGGCGACGGCGCCCGCACCGACGGAAGGAGCCGCGCGTCCAGGGCAGGCCGCGACGTCCTGCCGGTTCGCGGCCTGCTGCGCGGCTCCGGTGCGCCGACGTCTAGGGGGTCAATGGTCAAGCGCTGCAGCCCGGGCGATTTGCACGGCGCGCCCCGCCGTCGCTATGGTCCATAAACGAGTCCCGGCCATTTTGGCTCTCGCCGTCGCGCCGCAGCGTGCAAGATGAGGTGATCGGTGCCGTCCAAGGTGCGCGTGCTGCTGATCGCGCGGGACGAAGCGGTCGCCGCACCCCTTGCCCGGGGGTTGGATGAGCTGGGCTGGCGCACAGTGACCGCCCGCGGCGCCCAGGCCGCCCAGGTGGCCTTGCAGGACCTGCCGATCGAAGCGGTGCTGATGGTGGCCGAGGGCGTGGAGGACGTGGCGGGCGTCGCGGGTCGCCTCCGGAGCCAGCGGGCGCCCCGCCCCCTGCCGATCGTGGAACTGCGGACGGGGCCGGCCTCGGCGGACCACGGCGGCTTCGACCTGACGGTGGCGGCGGCCTGCCACCCCTCGCAGATGGCGCTCCGGCTGGAGCAGCTGTTGCGGGCCGCTGCGGCGGAGGAAGAGTTCGCGCTCCGCCAGCGCACCTTCGCCGAACAGGGCGGCGCGCTGCCGAGCCCCGCCCATGACCCGAGCCCTTATCGGGTCCTTACCGTGGGCGAGCCCGCCCCGAGCTTCCTGGCGCTGGCGCACGCGTTGCGCGGCCACGGGGCGGAGGTGACCGCCGCCTTCACCGCCTACACCGCCTTCGACTACCTGCACGAGCGCGCCTTCGACGCGGTGGCGCTGTGGGCCGGGGAGACCCAGGCCGAGGCGCTGTCCATCGCGGCGGGCATGCGGCGCAACTCCCGCCTGCACCATCTCCCCACCGTGCTCTACCTGCGCTCGCGCTCGGAGATCGACGCGGGAGTGGCCTATCGGCGCGGGCTGACCGACATCGCCACCGCCGACACGCCGCCGGAGGAGACGGCGCGGCGCGTTGCGGGGCTGGCGCGCACCTACCGGCGCGAGGTGGCGATCCGGCGCGCGCTGGAGCAGGCGCGCGGCGTCGGCCTCACCGATCCGGCCACCGGCCTCTTCACCGCCGAGACCTTCGCCGCCCACCTCGCGCGGCTGACGGAGGCCACCCTGGCCAGGGGTCGGCCCCTGTCGCTGGCGGTGCTGCGCATCGCCGAGCGGCAGGAAACGGCGCAGGCGCGATCCGGAGGCTGGCTGGCCAGGGCCGCGCCGCAGATCGGCTCCATGGTGGGGCGGTTGGTGCGCGCGGAGGACACCGCGGCCCTGATCGGCCCGGAGGTCTTCGGCCTGGCCCTGCCCGGGGCGACGATGGAGGCCGCGGCCAGCGCGGCGGAGCGGATCGCTGCGGTGATCGCCTGCACGGCCTTCCAGGCGGGCGTGGACCAGCGTCCCTTCACCGTCGACTTCGACATTGGTTCGGCGGAACTGCGCCCGGGCGAGACGGCCGGTCAGGCGCTGGGGCGCGCGGCCGCCCAATCCGCCGCCCGCCGAGCGGGCTGAACCGGTCGCCACGGCGCCGGCAAGGCGTTCCGCCGTGAGGCGAAGCAAGGTCACGCAGAGAAGCTGACCAGCCTGGCGGAGGGGAGCAGGACGTCGACGGCCGCCGCAGGCTCCCCTACATGCGGGATGATACGAGGCAGGCGAGGGACCGGCCGCCGATGATCCCCTACGTTCGCGAGATGGACTTCGCCTACGGCCGGGTGGACGGGGTCTCGCCCCTGATCACCCGGGTAGTGGCGGAGAACCCCAGCCCTTTCACCTTCCACGGCACAGGGACCTACCTCGTCGGCGAGCGGTCGCTCGCGGTGATCGACCCTGGTCCGCTCCTGGACGCCCACTTGGAGGCGCTGGTGGAGGCGATCGACGGCCGCCCGGTCAGCCACATCATCACCACCCATACCCACGCCGACCATTCGCCGCTGGCGCGGCCGCTGCAGGCTCGGACGGGCGGGACGATCGTGGGTCGCCCCGCGCCCCCGACCCGCGAGGCGTCCGGCGAGGTCGAGCAGGGCGGCTTCCGCCCGGACGAGGAGGTCGCCGACGGCCAGCTGATCGAAGGCGAGGGCTGGACGCTGGAGGCCGTCGCCACTCCGGGCCACGCCTCCAACCACGTCGCCTATGCGCTCCTGGAAGAAAACGCCCTCTTCTGCGGTGATCACGTGATGGGCTGGTCGACTACGGTGGTGAGCCCGCCCGACGGCGACATGAGCGACTACTACCGCAGCCTGGACCGGGTGGAGGCGCGCGAGTTCGCCACCCTCTGGCCCACGCACGGGCCGCCCGTCACCGCCGTAGGCCCCTTCCTCAAGGGCTACCGCGAGCACCGGCTGAAGCGGGAAGATCAAATCCTGCGCGAGCTCGCCCGCGGGCCGCGCCGGATCGCGGAGCTCACCCCGCGCCTCTACGTCGGGGTGGACCCGCGGCTACATCTGGCGGCGGCGCGCTCGATCTGGGCGCACCTGATCCATATGAGCCGCGATGGTCGCGTGCTCCCGGATGGGGAGCCGACGCTGGAGGCGACCTATCGCCTCCCTGATGCGGCGAAGCCTCGCTAGGCGTCCAGCAGCTCGGCGAGCGGAGCGTCCGAAGCCGTCCGTCGCCAGCCGATCTCGCCAAGGTCGAGACCGAGCTGATGCGCCAGCACCGCCTCGTCGGCATCGGAAGCATCGCCGGTGCGCCCCCGCAGCCTTTCGCGTAGCACCGTCTCATCCGCTTCCAGCCACACACCGGAGAAGGGGACGCCTCCTTCCCGCGCCAACGCCTCGGCCATCCGGCGCTCTCCCGGTCTCAGGAAGGCGGCGTCGAGCACGAGGCCGGCGCCGGCCTGCAGCACCGCCCTGCCCTCCTCAATCAGGGCCGCATAGACCCGCCCCGCCGCTTCGGGCGTGTAGGCGGACTTCGGCAGGCGCTCGGTCGTGGCCACGCCGAATAGGCGCTTGCGCATTTCGTCGCTCCTGAGCACGACCGCTCCCGGCGGGGCGCCAAGCCTTGGCGCCAGGCGGCGGGCGAGCGTCGACTTGCCCGATCCCGACACCCCGCCGACCGCGACCACCCGCGCCGGCC
>CAXUCS010000176.1:0-5657 GCA_964249365.1 uncultured Caulobacteraceae bacterium
CCAGCAGCCGGTCGGCGGGGACCACCCGGGCGACGAGGCCGGAGCGCTCGGCCTCCGCCGCGTCCATCATGCGGCCGGTCAGGATCAGGTCCATGGCCTTGGCCTTGCCGACCGCGCGGGTCAGGCGCTGGGTGCCGCCGATGCCCGGCATGACGCCGAGGTTGATCTCAGGCTGACCGAAGCGGGCGGTATCGGCGGCGATGATGAAGTCGCACATCATGGCGAGCTCGCACCCGCCGCCGAGCGCATAGCCCGCCACCGCCGCGATGATGGGTTTCCTCGACCGCTCGATCCGCCCTGCGGGAGCGCTGAAGTAGTCCTCCCGGAACGCCTCGGCGTAGGTCTTGGCGGCCATCTCCTTGATGTCGGCCCCGGCCGCGAAGGCCTTCTCCGAGCCGGTCAGCACCAGGCAGCCGACCGCGTCGTCGCGGTCGAGCGCCTCCACGCAGCGGGACAGCTCGTCGAGCAACTGGCTGTTCAGCGCGTTCAGCGCGTTCGGCCGATTCAGCCGGATCAGGGCGACGCCATCCGCGACCTCCAGCGTCAGGGTTTCGTAGGTGCTCATCGGCCGCCCCTCTGTTCCTGGTCCAGTTCGTCCAGGTGGCCGCGGAAGAGCTGCAGCACCGCGGAGAAGTCCTTGTCGGCGAAGCCCTTGTCCGCGAACACGGCGTAGAGCTGCTCGGCGTGCGCCCCCAGCGGCGTCTCCGCCCCGCCCGTCTTCGCCGCCGCCTGGGCGAGCCGCAGGTCCTTCAGCATTAGCCTGGTCAGGAAGCCGCCCTCGTACCCGCGATCGGCGGGCGTGGCCGGTCCTACGCCCGGCCAGGGGCAATAGGTGGAAAGCGACCAGCACTGGGCCGAGGAGCGGGACGCCACGTCGAAGAAGCGGTCGGCCTTCAGCCCGAGCTTCTCGGCCAGGGCGAAGGCCTCGCACACCCCGATCATGGAGATGCCGAGCACCATGTTGTTGCAGATCTTAGCGGCCTGGCCGGCGCCCGCCTCGCCCGCATGAATCACCGCCTTGGCCATGGGCTGGAGCGCCGCCTCCACTCGGGCGAACACCTCGTCCGCGCAGCCGACCATGAAGGTCAGCCCGCCCGCCTCCGCGGCCATGATGCCGCCGGAGACCGGCGCGTCGGCGAAGCCAAACCCGGCGGCCTCGGCCTGGCGCCCAACCTCGCGGGCGCTGTCCACGTCTATGGTGGAGCAGTCGATCAGCAGTGCGCCCGGCGCGGCTTTCGGCAGCACGCTCCCGGCGAACACCTCCCGCACGTGCTCGCCGGCGGGCAGCATGGTGATCACCACCTCCGCGCCTCCCACAGCGGCCGCGGCCGTGTCGGCGGTGCGGCAACCGGCCTGACGGGCGCGCTCCAGCGCCAGGCCGGAGAGGTCGAAGGCCGTGACCTCGTGGCCGGCCTTGGCCTGGTTCGCGGCCATGCCGCTCCCCATGGCGCCAAGGCCGATGAAGGCGATGCGGCTCATCCTGGTCTCCCTTGCGCGGCCCGTCCGTTCAGGCGAGCGGCGTCCATTCCTCGCCTGTCGGCAGGGGCTCGAAGATGGCGTCGAGCCTCTGCTCCGTGACCGCCTCCAGCGTGGCGGGAGCCCAGCGGGGGCTGTTGTCCTTGTCCACGATCACCGCGCGCACGCCCTCCTGGAAGTCTGGCAGGCGGCAGACGCGCGAGGCGATGCGGTACTCCATCGCCATCTCGCCCTCGAAGCTTTCCATGTCGCGGCCCTGGCGGAGCTGGCGGTGGGAGACCTTCAGCGCCTGGGGCGACTTGGTCTCGAGCACGGCGAGTTGTGCCGACGCCCATTCGCCGCCGTCAGCCTCCAGCGCGGCGAAGATCGTCTCCATGATCTCGCCGGAGAAGAGGCGGTCGATGTCCTCGCGATGGGCGGCGAGCGGCGGCTCGCCGGCTTCACCCTCGAACTCGGTCAGCACCGTGTCGATCGCCTCGGGGCGGTCGAGGAGCTCGGCCTTCAGCCGCTCCACCTCGCCTTGCGGCACGTAGTCAGTGGCGACGCCGAGGAGGAGGCAGTCCGCCGCCTTAAGCCGCGCGCCGGTCAACGCCAGCCACATGCCCGTCTGGCCGGGCAGGCGGGGCAGGAACCAGCCCCCGCCAACGTCCGGGAAGAGGCCTATGCCGGTCTCGGGCATGGCGAAGACGGTGCGCTCGGTAGCGACCCGGTAGCTCGCGGGCGCGGATATGCCGACGCCGCCGCCCATGGTCACGCCGTCCATGATCGCCACCACCGGCTTGGCGTAGCCGTGCAGGAGCGCGTTCAGCCGATATTCTTCGAAGAAGAACGCTTGGGCCGCCTTCCCGTCCGAAGCGCCGCTGTCGGCGATCATGCGGATGTCGCCGCCGGCGCAGAAGCCCCGCGCGCCGGTGTGGTCGATCATCACCGCCTGCACCGCCGGGTCGTCCCGCCAGGCGACGAGCGCCTCGATCATCAGCCGGCACATCTCGGTGTTCAGCGCGTGGAGCGCCTTGGGCCGGTTCAGCGTCAGCCTCCCCCAGCCGCAGCCGGTGCGGGCGATGACGGGCGGCCCGGCGGCAGGGGCGGTCTGACTCACTGCCGAAGCATCTCGCGCGCGGTGATCACCCGCATGATCTCGTTCGTGCCCTCCAGGATCTGGTGGACGCGGAGGTCGCGCACGATCCGCTCCAGCGGGTAGTCCTTCAGGTAGCCGTAGCCGCCGTGGAGCTGGAGCGCGTCGTTGGCGACGCGCGAGCCCGCGTCGGTGGCGAAACGCTTGGCCATGGCGCAGAGCCGCGTCGCGTCGCGGTCCTTGCGGTCAAGCGCGGCCGCGCCGTTCCTGACCATCAGCCGCGCCGCCTCCAGCTCGGTGGCCATGTCGGCCAGCTTGAACTGCGTTCCCTGAAAGTCGGCGAGTTCGCGGCCGAACTGCTTGCGGGTCTTCACGTAGGCCTGGGCGGTGTCGAGCGCGAGGCTCGCGCCGCCGAGCGAGCAGGCGGCGATGTTCAGCCGCCCGCCGTCCAGCCCGCTCATGGCGATACGGAAGCCCTCGCCCTCCGCGCCGACGCGGTTCTCCACCGGCACGCGGCAGTCGTCGAAGTTCACCACCGCGGTCGGTTGGGCGTTCCAGCCCATCTTGCGCTCCGGCGCGCCGAATGAAAGGCCAGGCGTTCCCTTTTCCACCACGAGGGTCGTGATCCCCTTCGAGCCCTCGCCGCCGGTCCGGACCATGCAGACGTAGACGTCGCTGGTCCCCGCGCCGGAGATGAACGCCTTGGAGCCGTTCAGGACGTAGTGGTCGCCGTCGAGCCTGGCGGTGGTGCGCAACGCCGCGGCGTCCGACCCGGACCCGGGCTCGGTCAGGCAGTACGATCCGATCAGCTCCATGGTCGCCATGCGCGGCAGGAAGCGCTGGCGCAGCGCGTCCGACGCGTACCGGTCGATCATCCAGCTCGCCATGTTGTGGATCGAGATGAAGGCCGCGACCGCCACATCGCCGTAGCTCAGCGCCTCGAACACCAGGGTGGCGTCGAGCCGGGAGAGCGCGGAGCCGCCCACGTCTTCCTTGACGTACAGGCTGGCGAAGCCGAGCTCGGCGGCCTTCCTCATCACGTCGACGGGAAAGTGGTGCTCCTCGTCCCAGCGGGCGGAGTGGGGGGCGAGCTCGATGGCCGCGAACGCCCGCGCGGCGTCCTGGATCGCGACCTGATCCTCGTTGAGGGCGAAGTCCACTTACACGCTCACTGCATGGTCGGGATGACGAAGGAGGAGTCGGCGTGGGCTTCCAGGGAGCTGTCGGGCCAGCGGGCGGTCACCGTCTTGACCTTGGTCCAGAACTTCACCCCCTCCATGCCGTGCTGGTTGGTGTCGCCGAAGCTCGAGCGCTTCCAGCCGCCGAAGGTGTGGTAGGCGACCGGCACCGGGATCGGCACGTTGATCCCCACCATGCCGACGTCCACCCGGGCGGCGAAGTCGCGCGCGGCGCGGCCGTTCTGGGTGAAGATGGCGACGCCGTTGCCGTACTGATGGCGGGACGCCAAGCCCACCGCCTCGTCGAAGCTGTCGGCGCGCACCAGCTGCAGGACGGGTCCGAAGATCTCCTCCTGGTAGGTCTTCATCTCAGGTCGGACGTGGTCGAACAGGGTCGGGCCGATGAAGTAGCCCTTCTCGAAGCCCTGAGCCGAGAAGTCGCGCCCGTCCACCACCAGCTCCGCGCCCTCGTTGGCGCCCAGGCCGATATAGTCGGCCACGCGCTTCCTATGCGCCGCGGAGACCACCGGGCCGTAGTGCGCGTCCTTGTCGGTGGAGTGGCCGACCTTCAGCGTATCGATCTCCGCGACCATGCGCTCGCGCAGTTCGTCAGCGGTCTTCCTGCCGACCGGCACGGCGACCGGCAGGGCCATGCAGCGCTCCCCCGCCGAGCCGAAGGCGGCGCCGGCGAGGTCCTTGACCACCTGGTCCATGTCGGCGTCGGGCAGGATGACGCCGTGGTTCTTGGCGCCGCCCATGGCCTGGACGCGCTTACCGGCGCGCGCCCCTTCCACGTAGACATAGTGGGCGATGTCGGAGGAGCCGACGAAGCTCACCGCCTTGATCTCGGGATGGGCCAGGATGGCGTCCACCGCTATCCTGTCGCCGTGCACCACGTTCAGCACCCCCGCCGGCGCCCCGGCCTCCATCATCAGCTCGGCCAAGCGCACGGGCACGGAGGGGTCGCGCTCGGAGGGCTTCAGGATGAAGCTGTTGCCCACCGCGATAGCCACCCCGAACATCCACATCGGGATCATGGCGGGGAAGTTGAACGGCGTGATCCCCGCCACCACGCCCAGCGGCTGGCGCATGGAGTAGACGTCGATCCCGGGCCCCGCGCCCTCCGTGTACTCGCCCTTCAGCGCGTGCGGGATGCCGCAGGCGAACTCGATCACCTCCAGCCCGCGCTGGATGTCGCCCTTGGAGTCGGCCACCACCTTGCCGTGCTCGCTCGACAGCAGCTCCGCCAACTCGCCCTGGCGCGCTTCCACCAGCCGCTTGAACTCGAACAGGACCCGCGCGCGCCGCTGCGGATTGGTCGCCGCCCAGCCGAGCTGCGCCTTCGCCGCCACCCGCACCGCCGCGTCCAGCTCCTCAACCGAGGCAAGCGCCACCTGCGCCTGTACCTCGCCCACGTTGGGGTCGTAAACGTCAGAAAAGCGGCCGGATGTCCCAGACACCGCACGACCACCAACGAAATGATCTATCGTGAGCATACTACTATCTCCTTGATCTCTGGCCGACGCCAACTGCTTTGCTGACAGCCTCAGGAGCCACCCGTTCTGAAGCCGCAACATACAGCGTTGCGCGTCGTTTCAGGCCCATCAAACGCTGTGCGGCTCGCAAATGCACTTTTTCTAACCGGCCCATCCACTCCGACCATCTTCAAGTGAGACGCCGAAATGTTCACGCCATGAATAGGCTGGCCGGATGCTCCAGCAGCCCCTTGATCGTCTGGATGAACTCCGCCGCGTCCCAGCCGTCCACCACCCGGTGATCGAAAGAGGAGGAGACGTTCATCATCTTCCTGACGACAATCTGGCCACCACGGACTTCCGGCCGCTCGACGATCTTGTTCGGCCCGATGATTGCCACCTCCGGATGGTTGATCACCGGGGTGTGGACGAGGCCGCCGAGCGGGCCGAGGC
>CAXUCS010000177.1:0-5599 GCA_964249365.1 uncultured Caulobacteraceae bacterium
TCGAGCAGGTGATCGACATCGAGGGTAAGACCTGCCCCTGCTGCTCGGGCGCGCTGCATCAGATGGGCGAGGACGTCGCCGAACGGCTGGACGTGATCCCCGCGACCTTCCGTGTCCTGGTCACCCGTCGGCCCAAGTACGCGTGCCGCGCCTGCGAGGAGGTGGTGGTGCAGGCGCCGGCGCCTTCGCGGCTGATCGAGGGCGGGCTGCCGACGGAGGCGACGGTCGCCCACGTCAACGTCGCCAAGTACGGCGACCACTGTCCCCACTACCGCCAAGCCCAGATCTACGCCCGGCGCGGGGCAACCTGGACCGCTCGACGCTGGCGCACTGGACCGGCTCGGCGGCGGAGCTCCTGAAGCCGCTGCACGCGCGCCTGCTGGAGAGGCTGAAGGGCTCCGGCAAGCTCCTCGCCGACGAGACCCGGGCGCCGGTGCTGGACCTGGGGCGCGGCCGCACCAAGATAGGCCAGTTCTGGGCCTACGCCCGCGATGATCGGCCCTGGAGCGGGCCTGAGCCGCCGGGCGTCGCCTTCGTCTACTCCGGCGACCGCGCCGCCTCCTCGCCCACGCTGCACCTGGCCGGCTACCGAGGCGTGCTCCAGGTCGACGGCTACGGCGCCTACAAGACCCTGGCCCGGACCAGCGGGATCGAGCTCGCCTTCTGCTGGTCCCACGCCCGGCGGCTGTTCTACGAGGAGCTCGACCGCAAGGCGCCCGAGAAGACCCCGATCGCCGCCGAGGTCCTGGCCCTCGTCCAGCAGCTTTACGCCGTCGAAGCCGAGGTCCGCGGCTGCACGGCGGACGAGCGGCGGGATGTTCGGCGGGAGAGGAGCGCGCCAATCCTGGAGGCGCTTCGGCCCTGGCTGCTCGCCCGCCTCGAACTCCTGAGCCAGAAGAGCGCCCTGGCCGCCGCCATCCGCTACATGCGCGACCCTGGGACGGGCTAATCCGCTTCCTCGACGACGGTCGGCTGGAGCTGGATACCAACACGGTCGAACGAACGATCAGGCCCCTGGCCCTGACCCGCAAAAACGCCTTGTTCGCTCGCTCCGAGGGCGGAGCCCAGCACTGGGCGGTGCTCGCGTCGCTCATCGCCAGCTGCAAGCTCAACGGCGTCGATCCGCAAGCCTACCTCGCCGACATCCTGACCCGCCTCGTCAACGGCCACCTGCAAAGTCGCCTCGACGATCTGCTGCCTTGGGCCTACGCGCCTCAACCCGTCGCCGCCGCAGCCTGATCCGGGCGTCTCAGCCCCGCCGTGGTCCCGGGGCTCCGCTTACCCTGCGGGGCATCGGCGTGCAAAGCGCCACCGTGCTGGTACGAGAAGCCTTCGTCCGGAGCTTCCCCAACGCCAAGGCGCTTGGCCCCTACGCCGGTCTGACGGCGACGCCTTACAACAGTGGCGGGGTCGAACGCGAGCAGGGGATCGACAAAGCCGGCAACCGGCGGCTTCGTACCGTGATGGTCGAGCTGGCGTGGCTTTAGCATCGGTACCAGCCGGGGTCGGCCCAGGTCAGCTGGTTCAGAGACCGAGCGAACACCGCCGGTCGACGGAACCGGAAGGTCATGATCGTGGCCATGGCGCGCAAGCTGCTGATCGCGCTTTGGCGGTTCGCGACCCAGGGGGTGGTTCCAGAATGCGCAGTGCTGAAGCCTGCCGCTTGACCCCATCCCAACAGTCCGGGCGCTGAAGCCCCGGGCGCAGAATCCAAGGGGGCGCCGCCGTTGTCCAGCCTGGTGCTCAGCACCGTTCAAATAGAGTGGCGGCGCCCTCCTGGAGCTCTCCCGTCCCGAATGCGGGACCGCGGTTGGGACTCTGTCCCGCCGGATGTGAAGTTCGCAGAGAAGCCCTGCCGTACGCAAGCTCCTCCTTGGTCGCTGCCTCAGCAATCCGGTTCAGGAGGCCAAACCATGCCTTGACCTAACCACCCCTCATGTGAGGCCGAACACAAGACTGCACCCGACCACGCCGCCGCAATCTCACGTCCAGCCCTTGCAACGCGGGAGCCATCCACACAGGACTCGAGGGTGGCGTGGCTACGAGACTACCTGGTTTAATCGTCTAACCGTGGTGTGACTCATGATGTCGCGCTCGGGGGCGGGAGCGCTCCGGAAAGGCTCCGTTTAAATAGCTTCTCCTCAATCAAGGCTCTGATGGGCGCGATCTCTCCAAGATTGGCGAGCCCTTTGATGTTGCTCGCCAGGTCCGCCGGATCGGATGCGCCCGTGACCACGCTGGCGATATTGGGGCCCGCCAGGGCCCAGGCCAAGGCCAGAACGGCGGGATGAACCCCGCGCTCATCGGCCAACTCACTGAGGGCCGCGGCCAGCGCCAAGCGGGTCGCGCCGCGGTCGCCGCCGATCGCATCTTCCTTCAGCCAGTCCATGCCCGGGCGTTCGAGCCGACTAGAGGCCTCACGTCCTGGTGCGTACCGACCCGCCAAGACGCCGTACGACAAGGGCGACCATCCCCAGATCGCCAAGCCCTGCCCAGCCAGGGGCACCAGTTCACGTTCCACGCGATCGCGGTCGAACAAGTTGTAGCGCGACTGATCGACGACCGGACATGGCGTGCCGATCGCGTCGGCGATACGGCGGGCTTCGGCGATCAGACTGGCTGGCCACTCGGACGTCCCCCAATAAAGCGCCTTGCCGGCTTGGACGAGCGACCCCATGGCTTGGACGGTTTCCTCCAGGGGCGTTTCCGGGTCGGGTCGATGGCAAAGAAGGATATCGACATGGTCCAGCTGCAGACGTCGCAGGGACGCCTGGCAGCCTTCGATCACGTGCTTGCGGCTGAGGCCCCAACTGTTGGGTCGCTGAGGGCCAACCCCCCACATTACCTTAGTGCAGATCACGAAGGTTTCTCGGCCCCATCCGCGCTGCCGTAAGATTTCGCCAAGCACTTCTTCGGCGCGACCATCGCCATAGGTTTCGGCGGTGTCGAAGACATTCACCCCCAGATCGTACGCCTTAGTGATAAGGGCCAAGGATGTTGCGGGGTCCAGGCGCTCATCGACCGTCGCCCAGGTGCCCAGGGCAATTTCGCTCAACAACAGGCCGGTCGCTCCCATTCGCCGGTAGCGCATCAGGTCTCTTTGCCCTGGGCCGCTTCTCGGGCGGGCGTTGTCCAGCGCGCCTCCAGGACGCGCCATCGGACCCGCTCGCCGACGATGGCACCGATCACTTCCCGTCGCCGGAACGTGCGCGCCTGTTCTGGCGGCTTGGGCCAAGGCGGCGTCGCATGGGTCGTAAGCCCTAGCGTGCGTCCAAATCGCGCGGCCACGGGCGTGACGACCGTATTGAGCGACGCCAACAGGCCACATACCGACGCTTTCAGCGCCGCTTCTTTGAGCGTCCAGGAAAACAGAAACGCCCGATCCAGCGCCCGTCCCTGAAAATCGTCGAGCGCCTTGACGTCCGTGGGGTGGAAGAAATGTCCAGAAGTGACCTTTGCGTCGACCGCCGCCGCCGCATCGAATTCAATATCCACGCCGATGGCGCCGTGGAGGGCGAGCCAGCGCCCGGCGTGCGACGGGCCGAACTGCAGCGGAGAATGCCGAAGACGGAGACGGCCATGAACATCGCAGTCGCTCTGCGTGTCCATCCCAGCGTCCGCGTACCGACCGACGATCCGAGCCGCGATACGGCGACGTTCGGCCCACGCTTCCTGGAGCGGTATTGTGGCCTGTGAAGACGTAGCGTATCGCGGCTCCGCCTCGACGAGCCACACATCCCCTTCACCGGCGCCGAGCAAGGCACGAAGGGCTCGGCGCGGGGGCGTGGCGTTGGATCTCTGAGTTGAATCTGCGGTTGGCGAGTGTGGCGCTAGGTCGGGGTACCGCGCCCATGCGGCGGCGTTAGCGGCGCTCGCCACGCGATGATCGCTGACTGGCACAATTCCCCCCCCCTGCGTTTTTGGAGCCTATGACTGCCGCAAAGATTGAGTCAATCCGTTGCGCGTCACGGCCTTGAAAGAGTTGAACTAAGACGTCGTACGCCGCTCGAAACCCTCGCTGATGGCGCGGTAGAGCGACAGCGTTGGCGTCGGCAGCGAGGTCGTGTCCAGGCGTGTGATCGGCCTGATTTCCATGAGCGTCGAACAGAGAAAAGCTCCGGCGACTTGGCCGAGCGTTTCTGGCTCGATGTCTTCCTCCACACAGCCGACTCCCATGTCGCGACAGATCTCGATGACCGTCGCGCGCGTCACACCCGCAAAGACGTCACCGCTGAGGGCGGGTGTGCGCAGGCCTTCACGGTCGATAAGGAAGAGGTTGGCGGCGCTGGCTTCGGCGACGTAGCCGCGCCGATCCAACAGAATCGCGTCATCAACCCCGGCCCGTTCGGCGCCACGGCGCGCGAGATAGCTGTTCACATACAGACCGCAAATCTTCCACCTAATCGGCATGGCCGTGCTCGATACGCGCTCGACCGCCGACAGGTGGCATGTGATGGGACGATCCAGCAGACGCTGGGTTGGCACCAGGAACAAGGACACATCCACGGGGCGCCCTTCCGCGCCAGTCAGCCACAGCTCGGGTCCGCCACGGTAGGCCAGCGGTCGAACGTAGCAGTGGGTGCCCGGTGCCTGTCGGGCGAGTTCGAGCGCAGCAGCGGTGAGGTCTTCAACAGACCAGAGGATCGGCATGCCCATCTTGCCCGCAGAGGTGATAAACCGGCTGAAATGCTCTTTAGCCCGGAAAAGTCTATGCTCGGCGCCGATCCAATAGGCCATCAGCCCATCGAAGACGCCCGTGCCCATGTGCAGCGAAATACTGGCGATGCTGGGGCTCGCTTCTGTCGCTTCGACGATGGCTCCATTGCGCCAGACCAGGGGAAGAAGATCGCTCATTCAGGCTGCTCCCGATACGAGGGCGACGGGCCGATCGCCTCGAACATGCGCACGCAATCGCGGGTCAGCCCCGCAAGTCGTCCTCCGAGAAATGTCCGAGCCCGCTCCAACTGGGCTTCGAAGCTCTGGCGATCTCCGGCGGTTATCGCCGCGTCGAGCGACTGCAATGTCGCGATAAGCCGTTGTCGCGCTGGGGCCGCCCACGGATTGTCCGCTTGGATCGACCAGTAGACGTGCGGCGCGCCGGCCGCCACGCGCGCGCCTAGTCTCTCCAAGACCGCCGCCGGCGGCGGCCCTGCTTCGATGTCGGCGTCCGCGCGTCCGAGCAGATGAGCCAGCAACAAGACGTGGGTTCCAGCTTGCAGATCGGCCATGGCCCGATCGTGCGCCTCCGGGGCGAGTCGCACCAAGCGCATGCCCACTTGGGTCAAGAAGCGTTCAAATTGCAGGGTGACGGGGCCGGCCTGGAGCGCGGTGAAGGCAACGCTCCGCCCTCGAGGGTCGAGGTCTGGCCCAAACAGCGGATTGATCGACAGGCGCTCGCACTGGCCGATCCCGTCCACCGCCCGCGCATACGGTGTCTTAATCGAGGAGCAATCGACCAGCAGCGCGCTGGGCGCGAGCCTGGACGCCAAGGCCGGTCCGACCCGGAGGGACACCGCATCCGGCAAGGCCAGGATGACGAGGTCGGCCGTGCTCAACCGGTCTTCCATCGCCGGTGATGGGCGCTCGGCATCGTCCCCGA
>CAXUCS010000178.1:0-5557 GCA_964249365.1 uncultured Caulobacteraceae bacterium
GAGAAGGTGAAGCCGATCCGCCGCACGCTGTCCGGCTCGGCCGAGTCGGAATGGATCATGAGGTCGAGGTCGACCTCCGCATCGCTGAACTGCAGGATGCCGGCGTAGGTCCAGGCCACCGTGCCGGCCGGGAACAGCCCGCGCGTGTCGACGTGAAGGTGGGTCTGGTCCCGCCGGTCGAAACGGACCTGGAACGGACCGGGCTCGCCTGTCGGCGTGAAGCGCATGACATAGGTCATGCCCTCCAGAGTGAAGGTCACCTCCCGGTCGGCCGCCTTGAGCACCAGCTGGCCGGAGGCGAGGACCTGGCGCTCGCCGATCTTGACCTCGAACTGCATGGCCGGCCTCCGTTAAGGAGCGGGCCGCATAGACGGGCAGGTGATCGGCCGCAAGCCGGCCTTCAGCGCGCGGCCGGCGGCCATCCGGCCGGGTTGCGGAAGTCGGTGGGCGCCAGGGGTGCTGCGGCGTCGTTGCGGCGGGCGGCGGCGACCAGGGTCCAGACGATCGGCTCGCCGGGCGGATGCAGCGGATGAGGCTCGCTGGACAGGAGCGATCCCTCCAGCGACGGCAGCTCATGGCCGCAGCCGCAGCGGTAGATGCCGTTGTGCGGAGCGGCCGTCCCGGCCGCGTGGCGTGCGTCGAAGGCCGCGCTGGCGTTCAGGTGGAACATCTCGGGGTATTTCAGGTTCGGCACGGCGCGACGGTCCAGGTCTTCACCCTTTGGCCTTTAGGGCGCCGTCGCCCGGGACGCCATCGTCGCTCAGGATCGGCGCCGGACGCGGACAGGACGCTCGCCGTGGACGAGGTTGGCGACGATGAACCAGGCCGCGAACAGGAGCCCGCCCAGACAAGCCGCGCCGGCCAGGGCCAGGCCGAACGCCAGGCCTGCCGCAAGGAGGCCGGCGAAGGCGACCAGGACGATCCCGCCGCTGAGGGTGAGCTGCCGAAGCGTGAAGGCGGCGGCGGGGCGATCTCCGCGGCCCGCCTCGCCCAACCCCTTCACTTCTTGCGGAGCTCGTCAGGCTTGTGGGCGGCCTTGGCCCCGGTCTTCTCGCTTTTCACGATATACTGCGGGTCTTCCTTGGAAGCCTTCACCTTGTGGCTCTTGATCTTGGTGTCGGTGGTCTGCTTCTTCTCCACCACGCCGTGGGTCTCGCCCTGGCTGGTGTCCCACTTGACCTTGTCACCGGCCTTCAGCGCCTTGGCCATCCGCTCCTCCTCGCCTGCCTCATCTCAACAGGAACCGTGGAGCGCGGTTCCGTCCGGGAACCCGGCCCGGCGGCATGGTATTGCAGGACGACGCCAGAAAGGCCGCCCATGAAACTCCTGACCGCCGTTCTCTCAAGCTTCGCGGTCGCGTCGGCGGCGAGCGCGGCCACGCCCGCGGACCAGGCGTTCGTAGCCAAGGTGTCGCAGGGCGGCATGTTCGAGGTCCAGGCCGGCAAGCTCGCAGCCGACCGCGCTTCGGCGCAGGACGTGCGCGACTACGGCGTGATGGAGTCGCACGACCACATGGGCGTCGGCGACCGGCTCAAGACGGCCGCGGGCCGTGCCGGCATCACCTTTCCGGCGGCGCTGAACGCCGAGTTCTCCGGCAAGCTGGCGCAGCTGAAGACCCTCTCCGGACCAGCCTTCGACCAGGCCTACATGCAGGCCATGGCCGACATCCACGCCAAGGACGGGGCCGCCTTCGCCAAGGAGGCGAGCACGGGCGGCTCGCCCGACCTGCGCGCCTTCGCCGCCGAGTCCCGCCGGATCGTGCAGCGCCACGTGGGCGCGATCGACGCCCTGCCGCCCGGCCGCTAGCGGCTCAGGCGTAGCTCTGCAGCGGGCGCACCTCCAGCGCGCCCGCCTTCACCGCCGCTATGGCCTGCGCCGCCGCCAGGGCCCCGGCGGTCGTGGTGTAGTAGGGGATCTTGCCCATCAGGGCGGTGCGGCGGATCGAGAAGCTGTCCTGCAACGACTGCCGGCCTTCGGTGGTGTTGAAGACGAGCTGGACCTCGCCGTTCTTCATCAGGTCGACGATGTTGGGACGCCCTTCCAGCACCTTCTTGACCGCCGCCGCCTCCACGCCCTGGCCCTTGAGGTAGGCCGCGGTGCCCGCGGTCGCGATGATGCGGAAACCCTGGGCGGCCATCGACCTGACCGCCTCCAGCACGAAGTCCTTGTCGGCGTCCTTGACCGAGACGAACACCGCGCCGCCCTGCGGCAGCCTCACGCCCCCCGCGAGCTGGCTCTTGGCAAATGCGCGCGCGAAGGCGGCCGCCGGCGCCTCGCCCTCGCGCCGCCAGTCCAGGCCCATCACCTCGCCGGTGGAGCGCATCTCCGGCCCGAGCACGGTGTCGACACCCGGGAAGCGTGAGAAGGGGAAGACCGCCTCCTTCACCGCCACATGGTCGGCCGTGCGATCGGGAAGCGGGAAGCGCGACAGCGGCTCGCCGGCCATGATCTTGGCGGCGATGGCGGCGACGGGCGCGGCGATGGCCTTGGCCACGAAGGGGACGGTGCGGGAGGCGCGCGGGTTCACCTCCAGGACGTAGATGCGCGGCTCGGGCCCGAGCGGCTCCTCGATCGCGAACTGGACGTTCATCAGTCCACAGACCTTCAGCGCAAGCGCCATCTGCTCCGTCTGGCGTTTCAGCTCCTCCACCGTCTCCGGCCGGAGCGAGAACGGCGGCAGCGAGCAGGCGCTGTCGCCCGAGTGCACGCCCGCCTCCTCGATGTGCTCCATCACCCCCACCACGACGGCGGACCGCCCGTCGCAGAGCGCGTCCACGTCCACCTCGGTGGCGCGCGAGAGGTACTGGTCGATCAGCACGGGGCTGTCGCCCGACACCCGCACGGCGTCCCGCACATAGCGGGCGAGGCCCGCGTCGTCGTGGACGATCTCCATGGCGCGGCCGCCGAGCACATAGGACGGCCGGATCACCACGGGATAGCCGACCTCGTGCGCGGCGGCGTGCGCCTCCTCCGGCGAGCGGGCGACGGCGTTGACGGGCTGCTTCAGCCCGATCTCGTGGAGGAGCTGCTGGAAGCGCTCGCGATCCTCGGCGAGGTCGATCGCATCGGGCGAGGTGCCGAGGATGGGCACGCCGGCCTGCTCCAGGGCGCCCGCCAGCTTCAGGGGCGTCTGGCCGCCGAACTGCACGATCACCCCGATCAGCTCGCCCGCCGACCGTTCCACGTGGATCAGCTCCAGCACGTCCTCGGCGGTCAGCGGCTCGAAATACAGCCGGTCTGACGTGTCGTAGTCGGTGGAGACGGTCTCGGGGTTGCAGTTGACCATGATCGACTCGATGCCGAGGTCGCGCAGCGCATAGGCGGCGTGGCAGCAGCAGTAGTCGAACTCGATCCCCTGGCCGATCCGGTTGGGGCCGCCGCCGAGGATGATGGCCTTGCGCCGGCCGGACGGCTGGCTCTCGTCTTCCGGCGGCTGGTCGAGCGCACCCGTCTCATAGGTCGAATACATGTAGGGGGTGCGCGCCTCGAACTCGGCCGCACAGGTGTCCACCCGCTTGAAGGCGGGCCGCACGCCGAGCTGGTGGCGCTGATCGCGCACCTCCGCCTCGCTCCGCCCGGTCAGGGTGGCCAAGCGCGCGTCGGAGAAGCCCATGGCCTTGAGCCGGCGGAGCGGCCCGCCTCCCGTCGGCAGGCCGTCGCGGCGCAGCCGGGCTTCCTCCGCCACGATCTCCTCGATCTGGCGGAGGAACCAGGGCTCGTAGGCGCAGGCCGCCTCCACCTCCTCCACCGACAGCCCGTGGCGGAAGGCCTGGGCGATCACCCGCAGCCGGTCCGGCGTCGGCTGGCCGAGCGCGCGGCGCACCGCGCCCCTCGCCTGGCCTTCGTCCGCGCCGTCGGCGCCGGGGATCGCCACCTCGTCGAAGCCCGTCAGCCCCGTCTCCAGGCCGCGAAGCGCCTTCTGCACGCTCTCCTTGAAGGTCCGGCCCATCGCCATGACCTCGCCCACCGACTTCATCGAGGTGGTGAGGTGGGGCTCCGCGCCCGGGTACTTCTCGAAGGCGAAGCGGGGGATCTTGGTGACCACATAGTCGATGGTCGGCTCGAACGCGGCGGGCGTCGCGCCGGTGATGTCGTTCTGCAGCTCGTCCAGGGTGTAGCCGACGGCGAGGAGGGCCGCGACCTTGGCGATCGGGAAGCCCGTGGCCTTGGACGCCAGCGCGGATGAGCGCGACACCCGCGGGTTCATCTCGATCACCACCATGCGGCCGTCGCGGGGGTTGACGGCGAACTGGACGTTGGAGCCGCCGGTCTCCACCCCGATCTCGCGCAGCACCGCGATGGAGGCGGTCCTCATGCGCTGGTACTCCTTGTCGGAGAGGGTCAGCGCGGGCGCCACGGTGATCGAGTCGCCGGTGTGGACGCCCATCGGGTCGACGTTCTCGATGGAGCAGACGATGATGCAGTTGTCCGCGCGGTCGCGGACCACCTCCATCTCGTACTCCTTCCAGCCGAGCACGCTTTCCTCGATCAGCACCTCGGTGGTGGGCGAGGCGTCCAGCCCCTGCTCGACGATGTCGCGGAACTCCTCGGCGTTGTAGGCGATGCCGCCGCCGGTCCCCGCCAGGGTGAAGCTCGGGCGCACGATGGCGGGCAGGCCGACGTAGTCGACCGCCTCCAGGGCTTCGGGGAGGCTGTGGACGGCGCGGGAGCGGGGGCTCTCCAGGCCGAGCGCGTCCATGGCGTCGCGGAACTTCTGCCGGTCCTCGGCGCGGTCGATCACCTCGGCGCGGGCGCCGATCATCTCCACCCCGTGACGGGCGAGCGCGCCGGAGCGCTCCAAGGCGAGCGCGGTGTTCAGCGCGGTCTGGCCGCCCATGGTGGGCAGGAGCGCGTCCGGCCGTTCCCGCTCGATGATCTTCTCCACCATCTCGGGCGTGATCGGCTCGATGTAGGTGGCGTCGGCCAGCTCCGGATCGGTCATGATCGTGGCCGGGTTGGAGTTCACCAGCACGATGCGGTAGCCCTCCGCGCGGAGCGCCTTGCAGGCCTGCACGCCGGAATAGTCGAACTCGCAGGCCTGGCCGATCACGATCGGTCCCGCGCCTATGATCAGGATCGACTGGATGTCTGTGCGTTTGGGCATCGGCTCGATCCGGGCGCGCGGCGTCGCGGGCGAGAACGCAGGGCGTTCCGCACCGGGACCGGCCGTCATTTGGGCTAAGCGGCGGTCCTAGAGGACCCCGATCCTGGGGGCAAGCGCGCCGGCCCACACCCCCAGCCGCCGTCATGCGATCAAATCCCCGGCCGGGCGGACCCGCCGACGGCGTCCCGACCCGCGCCGAAGGCTCAAACCCCCGCCGGACCCGCGCGCCAGCCCGGCAGCGTCTCGACCGAGAGGCCGCCGCCCCTTCGGAGGGGGTGGACGGGGACGCCTTCACCGAAGCGGGTGAAGGCGGCGAGCGTCGCATCGAAGGGGACGGGCGAGGCGGCGGTCTCGTTCACCACCAGCGCCGCCACCTCCAGCCCTCGTCCGCGGAGCGCGGCCAGCGCGGTCAGGCCATGGCTGAGCGCGCCGAGGTAGCTGGCGCAGACCAGC
>CAXUCS010000179.1:0-2632 GCA_964249365.1 uncultured Caulobacteraceae bacterium
CTCAGGCGCACCGCGGCCGGCTCGCCCGCCTCCAGCCGCCAGCGCACGTCCACCATGCCCTCGCCCTCGGACAGGGCCCCGTACTTGGCGGCGTTGGTGGCCAGTTCGTGCAGCATGAGCGTCAGCGACAGCGCGGCCTTGGGCGAGAGCTTCACGTCCTCGCCCTCCAGGCTCACCGACGGCTCGCCCGTGCGGCGGAAGGGGTTCAGCGCCTGTTCCACCACGGCGCGGAGCGCCGTCTCGCCCCAGTTGGCCTGGAAGATGAGGCTGTGGGCGACGGAGAGCGCCTGCAGGCGGCGGCTGAAGGCCTGGTCGAACGCTTCCAGCGACGCGCTCTGGCGCACGGTCAGCCGGGCGATGGCGGCGACGGTGGCGAGCGTGTTCTTCACCCGATGGCTGAGCTCGGCGACAAGCAGCGTCATCCGCTCCTCCGCCCGGCGGCGCTCCCGCCGCTCGTGCGCTTCGCTGAGCGCGCGCCGCACGGCCGATGGCAGCCGCTCCAGCCGCTGCTTCAGCACATAGTCGGTGGCGCCTTCCTTCAGGCTCTCGATCGCGAACTCCTCGCCCACCACGCCGGAGACGAAGATGAAGGGAGCCTCGGGGGCCAGGGTGCGCGCCAGCCCCAGCGCCTCCACCCCGTCGAAATCCGGCAGCGAGAAGTCCGACAGGATGAGGTCGAAGCCGCCGCGCTCCAACGCCTCCGCGTAGGCGTCCCGAGTGGAGACGCGCTGGCAGGTGATCTCCAGCCCGGCGCGATCGAGCTCGCGTTCCAGGAGGACGGCGTCCAGGTCGCTGTCCTCCAGCACCAGGAGCTTCACCGGCCCGGCCGGCCCGGCGGCGCGGGCGGGGTTCATGCGGGCTCCACCCGGCTGGAAAAGCCCGGCGGCGGCTCGTTCAGCACCGCCCAGAAGCCGCCGAGGTCCTGGATGGCCTCGAAGAAGGCCCGGAACTCCACCGGCTTCACCACGAAGGCGTTCACGCCGAGCTCGTAGCTCCTGGCGAGGTCGCGCTCCTCCCTGGACGAGGTCAGCATGACCACCGGGATGTGGCGCAGCATCGGGTCCTTCTTCACCCGTTCCAGCACGTCCAGCCCGTCGAGCTTGGGGAGCTTGAGGTCGAGCAGCACCACGGCCGGGTCGCCCGCGGCCCGCTCCGCAAAGGCGCCGCGGCGGTGGAGGAAGTCGAGCCCCTCCGCCCCATCGCGGGCCACCACCACCTCGTTGGCGAGCTGGCATTTCGACAGGGCCGCGAGCGCCAGCTCCACGTCCTGCGCGCTGTCCTCGACCAGCAGGATGGGACGCAGGTCAGCCATCGCGCCCTCCCGGAGCGCCGCCGGAGGCGACGCGCGGCAGGGCGATGTGGAAGGATGCGCCCCGGTCCACCAGCCCTTCCGCCCAGATGCGGCCGCCGTGGCGCTCCACCGCCCGCTGGGCGATGGCCAGGCCGATGCCGGTGCCCTCGAACTCCTCAGCGCGGTGCAGGCGCTGGAACACGCCGAACAGCTTGCTCGCATAGGCCATGTCGAAGCCGACCCCGTTGTCCTGCACGGTGTAGACCGTCTCCCCGCCCGCGTCCTCCGCATAGACGCTGATCTTGGCCACGCTCCGCGGCCGGCTGTATTTGGCGGCGTTGGAGAGGAGGTTGACCAGCGTCTGGCGCAGCATGGTGGCGTCGCCGAAGGCGGGCGGCAGGGGATCGATCCGCCATTCGATCTCGCGCGTCTGGAGGTCCGGGTCCAGCGAGCGGCGGGCCTCCGCGACCAGCTTGTTCATGTCCACCCGGCCGGTGGAGAGCGCCGCGCGCCCGACCTTGGAGAACTGCAGGAGGTCGTCCACCAGCCGCGCCGCGGAGATGGCGCTGTCTCGAATGGCGCGGACATAGCGGGTGCTCGTCTCGTCCAGCCTGCCCTCGCGCTCCTGCAGGAGCTCGGCATAGCCGACGATGTGGCGGAAGGGTGCGCGCAGGTCGTGGCTGACCGAATAGCTGAACGCCTCCAGCTCGCGGTTGGAGCGCTGCAGCTCGCCGGCCAGCTCGGCCCGCTCCTCCGCGTGGCGCAGGACGAGGTTCAGGATGGCGTTCCTGAACGCGCGCGCCGTCTCCACCACCGCGCCCTCCCAGGGCGTGGCGCGGCCGCGGACCTTCTCCTTCCACTGCTGGAAGGAGCTTCGCGGATGCAGCCGGCCGCCCTGCGGCTCCACCGCCTTGCGGGGGTCGCCGCCCCAGGTGACCTCCTGCACCACCTCCGGGCGGAACCACAGGATGTAGCAGGGGTGGAGTTCGGAGGTGCGGATGGCCAGAAGCCCGCTCGCCACCTCCGCGAAGGCCTCGGCCGGCGGGTAGCGGGCGGGCAGGACGTGGGTGGAGAAGACCTCGCCCCGCTCGGCGCGGTCCAGCCAGTCCACGAGCGCGAGGATTTGGGAGCGCTCGGGGGTGAGGCCGGCGGTGGTGACCTCGCCGTCCACCACCGCCGCGGCGCCCGTGGCGCCCGCGAGCTGGAGCCAGGCGGCAGGGCGCAGCGCCAGGCCGCTGGAGAACCGCCATTCCCGGGCCATGCGGGTCAGGAGCGCGGCCTGCACCTCCGACAAGGCCACCCGGCGGCGGCGGGGCAAGACCGATGTGATCGACGCCGAGG
>CAXUCS010000179.1:2642-3290 GCA_964249365.1 uncultured Caulobacteraceae bacterium
CGGCTCGCCTCCGCGGTGCGCTCGATGGCGCCCACCTGCAGCGCGACCACCTGGGCGAGGAAGTCGCAGGCGTTCCTGACCTGCAGCGACACCAGGCGCGGCGTGGCGTGGTGGCAGGAGACCAGGCCCCAGAGCCGTCCCTCCACCAGGATGGAGACGGACATGGAGGCGGCCGTGCCCATGTTCTTCATGTATTCGACGTGGACGGGCGAGACGCTGCGCAGCACGGACGCGCTGAGGTCCAGTTCCGTCACCGCCGTTCCGCCGGCCGCGGCGATCGGCTGGGGAGCGTAGCCGGCGTCCGGGATGATGCGGACCCGGTTCAGCCGGTAGAGTTCGCGCGCCTGGCGGGGGATGTCGGAGGCGGGGAAGCGCAGCCCGAGGTAGGAGGGCAGGGCGCCGTCGCCGTCCTCGGCCACCACCACCCCGTCCCAGTCCTCGCCGAAGCGATAGAGGAGCACGCGGTTGAAGCCGGTGAGGTTTCGCACCTGGGCGGCCGCCAGCTGGCAGACGGCGTCGATCCCGCCGGCTTGGCCGAGCTGCTCCAGGTCGGCCTGAACGCGGGCCTGGAGCCGGCCGGCGGCATGGAAGTCGAGGTTGCCGCTCTCGAACTCCAGCAGCGCCCCGCCGCTGCGGGTGCGCTGGGCC
>CAXUCS010000179.1:3300-5538 GCA_964249365.1 uncultured Caulobacteraceae bacterium
AACGCCGCCGTCGGGGAGCCGCTGGGCGAGCGTCGTCGCCCGCCGCCCGCCCGCGCCCGGGCCGCCGGCGAGGAGGATGCGGTCGCTCCCGTCCAGCCAGGCGCGGAGCTGTCCGGGCAGGTCGGCCCAGCCGGCGGGCAGGGCCTGGGCGAGTTCGAGCGGCTCCAGCGCGTCCAGGGGGTCGGCGAGGAGGTCGAGCCAGTTCTTCGCGTTGACGCTGGCGCGCGTGATGCGGAGCTCGGCGTCCAGCGTCAGGAGCGCGCCGTGCGGCTGGACCGCGCCGGACAGGTGGATCGGCTCGCGGTCGCAGGCCTGGACGTCGCCTTGGGGCGCCGCGAAGGGGAGGGCGGCCGCCTCGCTCAAGCGGCGGTCCCCACCGATGGGGCCAGCCCGCGCTGGAGCTCCTGGAAGGTGGCCCAGCCCCACCGCCTCGTCCTCCAGCCGCGTGCAGAAGCTTCGCCACATCGCCGCGGTGGCGCGTCCGTGCGGGCTGAAATAGCCGAGGCCGTCGGCCGGCGCCCAGGCGGCGTCGCGGCGGAGCGCCTTGGCGATCACCTGCCCCCCGAGCGTGGAGCCTTCCAGCACGTAGAGCGAGCCCCAGGCGGCGGCCCGGTCGTCGAGGTAGCCGATGTCGAAACGGCGGCCCCCGTCCGGCCGGGCGCCGAGCGTTGTGAGGTCGTGGCCGACCAGGGCCAGGCGGCGGCGCGGCGAGAACCAGGCCTCGTCGTCCAGGAGCGCGGCGACCCGCGGTTCCCACATGGCGTGGAAGGCGTGGAAACCCTGCAGCACGTGGACGAAGCGTTCGCGATCCAGCGGCGGGCGCAGGAGGGCGAGGCTCTCCTCCAGCGCGGCGTGCGCCGCCGCCGTCGCCGCCTTCAGCCCGTCCAGCACGCCCGGGCCTGCGCCTGGCCCATCCGTCTCGACCGCCGGAAGCATGGGGCTTCCTACGCATTTCCGCGCCGTTCCGCCACAGGCTTGCGACGCCCATGGGCGTCGCGGGCGCTTTTCAGCCCTGCAATGCCAACGCCGTTGCGTGCGCTCCCGCCCTGGCCTAGTGCGGCGCCGGGGACGGGCGGAGTGAATGGATGCGATCGGTCGCATTGTGGACCTGCCTGCTCCTGGGCCTCGCCGGCTGCCAGGCGAAGAAGCCTGCGCCGCCGCCGCCGCCGACCGTCGTGGTATCCAAGCCGCTGCAGAAGAAGATCGTCGATTGGGACGACTTCATCGGCCGCTTCGAGGCGATCAACTCGGTCGATGTGCGCCCGCGCGTGTCCGGCTACCTCCAGTCCATCGGCTTCGTCGACGGCCAGGTCGTCCACCAGGGCCAGACCCTCTTCATCATCGACCCGCGCCCCTACCAGGCGGCGCTCGACCAGGCGCGGGGCCAGGAGGCCCACTCGGCCGCCGCGCTCGCGAACGCCAGGATCGAGCTCGCCCGGGCCGCGCGGCTGCTGGCCGCCAAGGCCATCGCGGAGCAGGAGTACGAGACCCGGCTTATGGCGGAACAGACCGCGGCGGCCGACGAGGTGGCCGCCCGGGCCAATGTCGCCACCGCCGCGCTGAACCTCGGCTTCACCCACGTCACCGCGCCCCTCTCCGGCCGGGTGTCGGACCGGCGGGTGGCGCCGGGCAATCTGGTCACCGCCGACTCCACGGTGCTGACCAACATCACCGACCTGAACCCGATCCGTTTCAGCTTCTACGCCGCCGAGTCGGAGTACCTGAAGTACGAGCGCCAGGCGCTGGCCGGAACGCGCCGGAGCTCGCGCGACTTCGCCAACCCTGTGGAGATCCGGCTGCAGGACCAGCCGGATTTCGCCATTCACGGCCGCATGGACTTCGTCGACAACGTGCTGGACGCCAATAGCGGCACCATCCGCGCCCGCGCCCTGGTGGACAATCCCAGCCTCATCCTGACGCCCGGCCTCTTCGGCCACGTCCGGCTGCTCGGCTCGGGGGCCTACACCGGGCTCCTCGTGCCTGACGAGGCGATCACCACCCAGCAGAGCGACGAGATCGGCTATGTGGTGGGACGCGACGGCAAGGTGCAGCAGCGCAAGCTCACCGAGGGGCCGCTGGTGGACGGGCTGCGCGTCATCACCAAGGGGCTAGGCCCCGACGACCTCCTGATCATCGACGGGCTGCAGCGCGCCAAGGCGGGCGCCAAGGTGAGGACGGAGATGGGCAAGATCGAGCCGCCCAATCCCGGCGCCTCGCCCACCCCGGCCGACCTGGCCC
>CAXUCS010000180.1:0-5526 GCA_964249365.1 uncultured Caulobacteraceae bacterium
CCACGACCACCTCCAGCGGTCCGCGCGCCAGGGCGGGCTCCAGCAGCCGCCGGAGGTCGCCGGGCTTGGCGGCGGCGAGTTCCGCCGGTGTCGGCAGCCTCCAGCGCGGGTCGTCCGCATGTTCCAGCAGCGGCAGGTCGCGCGTCTCCACGCCCTCGGGCGTACTTGAGAGTTCGCCGAGCGCCACGGCCGTCATCTGACGGCGGCGGTCGAAGGCCTCCGGCCGGAAGCCCGGCGCGGTCATGTAGGCGGCGAGGAGCTGGAGCTGGGCGGCGAGGTCCTGGGGCCGGGTGACCCCTTCGAGCCGGTAGCTGTCGTCTTCCAGGTGCAGGTCGGCCGAGACCGTGCGGTCGGCGAAGAGCTGCTGGACGTCCTCGAAGCTGAGGTCGGTGAGCCCGCCCGCGGTGAAGGCCGGCAGCGCCCACCAGGGTGACGGGCCGCTCCGGGAGAGCCCGATGCGGCCCTGGCCGAAGTGGGCGGCGACCTCGATCCGGTCCTTGCTGAAGGGGGTCGGCTTGACCGTCAGCGTCACCCCGTTGGCGAATCGGACGAAGGTGATCCCGAGGTCCGGAACCGCGCGCGTCTCCACCACGCGTCCTGGCGCGCCGAAGGTCGAATGGGTCCAGCGGGCCTGGGCGGTCTGGGCGGGCGGCTGCACGGGGGCGGCCTGCGCTTCGTCGAAGGCGGCCCTCAGCGCCGTCTCGCCGCCGGCGAGCGGCTCGGGCGAGGCGGCGAACACCAGCGGGCCGGAGCCCTGGAAGGCCGCCGCCAGCGCCGTGTCCACCTCGCTCGCGCTCAGGCCGGCTACGGCGCGCTCGAAGATCGACAGGTCCTCGTCCGGCGGGGTGTCCACGCCCTGGTCGTCCACCGAGCGCACGATCTCGTCGGCCAGCGCGGGCGTACGTCGGGTGGCGGCCTGGGCCGCAGCGCCGGTGAACCGGACGCGCATCTCGGACACCTCGCGTGCGATCTCCGCAGGGGTGAAGCCGTAGCGGAGCGCCTGGCGCTGCGCCTCCACCGCCGCGGTCAGCGCGCCCCGCCACTCGCCCGGGCGGAACAGGATGCGCAGGCTGGCGATCCTGGCGGAACGCTCCTCGTTGGAGCGGTCGGCGGCGGCGATGAACGGCGGCGCGGTCCCGTGCGCGATCCGGTCCAGACGCCGGTTCAGGGCGGCCAGCGCGACCTGCTCGACGAGGTCGCGCCGCTCGTGGGCGAAGGTGTCGGGCGTAGTGTCGAAGGGCGCCGTCCAGGCCAGGGTGAGGGCGGGCGAGACCCCCGGCTGGACATAGACCTTCACCGCTTCGCCGCGCGCGGCGGGCCGGCCCAGGTCGGGGTCCGGCGTCTCGGGGCCGACGGGACGCCAGTCGGAAAAGCGGGCCTTGATCTCCCTTTCCATCGCGGCCGGGTCGAAGTCGCCGACCACGACCAGGGTGGCGCGGTCGGGCCGGTAGTTGGCGCGATACAGGGTGCGCATCAGCTCGGGCGTGGCCGATTTGATGATCGGAACCTTGCCGATGGGCAGGCGGTCGGCGATCAGCTGGCCTTCGAACTGGAACTGCCATTGCGCCTTGAAGGCCTCGTAGGCGGGCGTGTCGCGCAGCCGCTCCTCCGAGAGCACCACCCCACGCTCGGTGTCCATCGGTGCGGCCGGCAGCGTCAGCTCGCCTCCGATGTCGCGGAGCAGCATCAGCCCCGTGCCGAGCGAGTCGGCGTCGGACTGCGGCAGGTCGAGCTCGAACACGGTCTGGGTAAACTCAGTCTGGGCGTTGGTGTCGGCGCCGAAAGCCAGGCCGTGGCGCTGGAGAATGCGGATCATGTCGCCGTTCGGCACATGGATCGAACCCTTGAAGCTCATGTGCTCTAGGAAATGCGCCAGCCCCTGTTCGTCGCCGGTCTCCTCCAGCGAGCCGGAGCCGATCCGCAGGCGCAAGGAGGTCTGGCCGCTCGGGGTGGCGTTGCGGCGGATGGCGTATTTCATCCCGTTCGGCAGGATGCCGAAGCGCACGGCCGGGTCGGGAGCGAGGTCGCTGTAGCTCTGCGCCCACGCGCGGTCGCGGTCGGGATAGGGCGGGAGAGAGGGCGCGGCGGCGGCGGGCGGAGCCAGGGCGAGATAGAGCCCGGCGCACAACGCCAGGCGGCAGGAGAGAAGCGTCAAGTGGAACCCGCCAGGGCGTCGGGAGCGACCCGGCTACGTTATTACAGGCATTGCGGCTGAAGCAAGACGGCCTAAGCTCCGGCCGTGGCCGCCGCGCGCCTGCCGGAGCCCCTTGAGCCGCGTCGCGGGTGGGGAGCCGCCGATCCTGCCCGGCGCGCCATGGCGGGGAGGCGTAGCGTGACGGCCGATACCGGTTCTCCCGTCCGGGCGCCGAGCGCGGGACAGCTCGCGGCCGTGGTGGCGGGCAATGCGCTGGAGTTCTACGACTTCCTCACCTACGCCTTCTTCGCCGCCCAGATCGGGCGCGCCCTGTTCCCCTCCGGACGGGGCTCGCAACTGGGTCTGCTCCTCTCGCTGGCGACCTTCGGGGTCGGCTTCCTGACCCGACCGCTCGGCGGGATCGTCATCGGCGCGCTGGCGGACCGGCGGGGACGCAAGCCCGCCATGCTGCTGTCCTTCCTGCTCATGGGTCTCGCCATCCTGGGGCTGGCGCTGACCCCGCCCCGCAGCGTGATCGGCCCGTGGGCCGGCGTGCTGGCCGTCGTGTTCCGCATGGTGCAGGGGTTCGCGCTCGGGGGCGAGCTCGGGCCCAGCACCGCCTATCTCCTGGAAGCGGCGCCGCCGCATCGTCGCGGCCTCTACGTGTCCTTCCAGTTCGCCACCCAGAACGCCTCCGTGCTCGTCGCGGGGCTGGTGGGCCTCGCCCTGTCGCAGGCGCTGTCGCCCCGGGCGCTGGTCGATTGGGGCTGGCGGGCGGCGATGCTGCTCGGGGTGGCGGTCCTGCCGTTCGGCATGTGGCTGAGGAGCCGTTTGGCCGAGACCCTGCCGCCGGCCCGGGCGTCCGTCGCGAAGGCGCGCAGCGCCGACATGGGGCTGGCGCTGGCGGGCCTGCTGCTGTTCGGAGCCAGCACCGTGGACGTCTATACGCTGAACTACCTGACCACCTACGCCCAGGTCACCCTGCACATGGGCGCGGGACCGGCCTTCGGCGCGACGGTGGTGCTGGGCCTTGTCTCCACCCTCTTCGCGGTGGCGAGCGGGCGGCTGTCCGACCGGTTCGGGCGCAGGCCGGTGATGATCGCCCCCTTCGCGCTCCTGGTGCTGCTCACGATCCCGGCCTTTGCGCTGATGGCGCACGCCCGCAGCCCCGTCGCGCTCTTCTGCGCCACCGCCGTGCTCGCCGCCCTGACCGCGCTCGGCAACGGTCCGGTCCTGGTGCTGTTCGCCGAGTCGGCCGCGACCCATGTGCGGGCCCGCTCGCTGTCGCTCGTCTATGCGGCGGCCATCGCGCTCTTCGGCGGCACCGCCCAGCTCCTGGACGCCTGGCTGGTGCGGACCACGGGCGACCCGCTGGCGCCGGCCTGGTACATGACCGCGGCGATGCTGGTCGGCCTTCTCACCATGCTCCGCATGCAGGAGACCGCACCGCGAGCCGGCCCGCTCGCCGCCCCGGGGTGAGCCGCCCGCTCGCAGGCGCGGGCGTCAGTCGAAGCCGCTGTCGAGGAAGCGTTCGGCGCAGGCGCAGTGCATCGCCAGGCCCCTGGCCATGGTGGCCTCGTCCAGCGTCATGCGGGTGTTGTGCAGGGGGTAGGCCTCCAGCGGGTCGCCGCCCTCCGGCGCCACGCCGATGAAGCTCATGGCGCCGGGGATCTGCTGGAGCACGTAGGAGAAGTCCTCCGCCCCCATCAGCGGCGCCCCCATGGTGCGCCAGCCCTCCTCGCCGCCGAGCGCGGTGGCGGTGCGGCGCACGAGGTCGGTGGCGCGGGGATCGTTCACCGTGACGGGGAAGCCCGCTTCCACCCGCGCGCGGCCCTCCAGCCCGTGCGCGGCGGCGACGTGGCGCACGATCCGCTCGAAGGCCTCGTGCGCGCGGCGGCGGGTTTCCTCCGACAGGGTGCGCACCGTGCCGAGCATCTCGACGCTGGAGGGCACGATGTTGTGCGCCGTGCCCGCGGTGATCTTGGTGATGCTGAGGACGGCCGGGTCGGAGACCGGGACCTGGCGCGCGACGAAGGCCTGCAACGCGGTGACGATCTCGCAGGCGACGGGGATGGGGTCGAGCCCCTCGTGCGGCATGGCGGCGTGGCCGCCCCGTCCCTCGATGGTGGCGTAGAGCGTGTCGGCCGACGCCAGGGCCGGACCGCCGCGTCCGGAGATCACGCCCCGCGCCAGGTTCGGCGAGATGTGCAGCGCGAAGGCGGCGTCCGGCCGGGGCTCATCCAGGAGCCCGTCCTCCATCATGTGGCGCGCACCGTGGTAGCCCTCCTCGCCCGGCTGGAACATGAAGACGACCGTGCCCGAAAGCTCTTCGCGCCGGGCGCACAGCGCGCGCGCGGCGCCGACCAGCATGGCGGTGTGGGCGTCGTGGCCGCAGGCGTGCATGGCCCCGGCGGTCCGGGACGCGAACGGCAGGCCGGTCTCCTCCTGCATCGGCAGGGCGTCCATGTCGCCGCGGAGGAGGACGGTGCGGCCGTTGCCCCGCCCGCCGCGCAGGATGGCGACCAGCCCCGTGGTGGAGGGACCCTGCCGGTACTCCAGCGGCAGGCCCGCGAGCGCCGCCTTCACCTTGTCGGTGGTCCGCGGGCACTGCAGTCCCACCTCCGGGTCCGCATGGATGGCGCGGCGGAGCGCGATCACCTCGGGCAGCTGGACCTCGCAGAGGCTGGACCAGTCGGTGGCCAGATCCGAACCATCCATCTGCAACTCCTGCTCGATCCCGGCGGAGCTTGAGACGGAGGCGCCGCGGACGCAAGCGCAATCGCGCCCTCCTCGCCGGCGGGCCGTGGTCAGGCGTCCCGGTTTGGGCTAACGGCGTGCAGCCTCGGAGACGGCGTCCCTGACACACGCGCGACCACGGATCGGCTGGCTGCTGGCGGCG
This sequence comes from uncultured Caulobacteraceae bacterium, assembly GCA_964249365.1. GTDB lineage: Bacteria > Pseudomonadota > Alphaproteobacteria > Caulobacterales > Caulobacteraceae > CAHJWH01. Next base: position 5,034 of record CAXUCS010000180.1, read on the forward strand.
CTCATGGCGCTCGCCATGCTGGGCTACGCCGCCGTGCAGTCCACCGTGATGCAGGTCGCGATGGTCGCGGCCCCGGTCGGGCCGCCGATGTGCGACGGCGCCATGGCGGTGGCGGGGATGTCCATGGGCGGAAACGCTCGGGCGTCCGCCCCCCGTGGACACGCGGCGGGCTCCGAGAGGGGCCACAAGGCGGCCTGCCCCTATTGCGCGGCGGCGGCGCACGCCCCGCTGGTGGCGACGGCCGCGCCCCTGCGCGCCTCCACCGCGCTCGTCTTCACAGGCTTCCGCGTCGTCGCCGGCCACGGCCCCCGTGGTCCGCCGGCCTTCCAGCCGCGCGCCCGAGGGCCGCCCGCCGAACCCCTGACCGCCTGAACCGCGTCCCGAGCCCACGTGCGCCGGGGCGCACGTGCTTGCTTGGACGGGGACGGCGCGGCCGGTCCCCAGGGGATCGACATGCGTACCATCATCTTCGCCGGCGCGAGCGCGCTGGCGC
>CAXUCS010000181.1:0-5516 GCA_964249365.1 uncultured Caulobacteraceae bacterium
ATCGGCGGGAGGGCCGGTTTCGACTGGACGGTGCCGCGGCTGGCCCGCTTCGCCGACGGGGCCCCGCCGCCCTACGACCCGCAGGGCCTGGGGTTCACGCGCGACCTCCGCCTGCCGGACGGCGCGGTCCTGAAGCTGTCGGCTCCTTCCGGCAAGCCGCGCCACGGGCTCGGCACCGGCAACTCGCTCTACCGCATGGCGCGCTGCTTCCCGCGAGGCGCCCTCCCCATGCGGCCGGAGTTCGGCGAAGCCGGGGGCGAGGATGCAGAGATGTTCCTGCGCCTCCACCGCACCGGGCGGCGCATCGTCTGGGCGGCGGGAGCGATGGTGACCGAGACGGTCGCCCCCCACCGCACGAGCGTCGCCTACCGGCTGCTGCGCACCCGGCGCGAGGCCCAGCACTACGTCGCCCTGTACCTGGACGCGGCGCGCCGTCCGCGCCTGACCCGTGCGATCCTCCTGGCCAAGGGTCTGGCGCAGATCGCTCTCGGCGCCCTCCTTGCAGCGGCAACGCTGGAGTTCGGATCCAACCGTCGCATCGCAGGACGCCTCCTGATCGCGCACGGCACGGGCAAGCTCACCGCCCGCCGCCCGGTGGGCTTCATCGCCGAGCCCGGCGGCCCCGGTCGCGGCGCCGGCTCACCCGATGGTTGCGCGCCCTCGCCGGCGGCGGCCGCCGAAGCCTAGAAGGCCCGAGAGGAGCCGAGCCCCATGTACCACCACCCGCAGTCGGCCCGCAGCGCGACCTGGGCGACCGGCATCAAGATCTACGGCGACGGCGCGAGCCTAGAGGAGTTCACGCGGCTGCACGATGAGGGCGCCGTCTCAGGCTTCACCACCAACCCCACGCTGATGAAGCGCGCAGGCGTAGCCGACTACCAAGCCTTCGCGCGCGACCTCCTAAGGCTGATCCCCAACCGCCCGGTCTCCTTCGAAGTCTTCTCCGACGACTTCGCCGACATGGAGCGTCAGGCCCGCCTGATCGCCGGCTGGGGCGCCAACGTTTATGTGAAGATGCCGATCACCAACACCTGCGGCGAGAGCAGCCTGTCGAGCGTGCGCCGTTTGGCCGCCGAGGGCGTGAGGCTGAACGTCACCGCCATCCTGACGCTGGAGCAGGTGGCCGCGACGGTGGAGGCGCTGGACCCGCTCACCCCCGCCATCGTCTCCATCTTCGCCGGGCGCATCGCCGACACCGGCCGCGACCCCGTGCCGGTGATCCGCGCGGCGGTGGCGTTGGCGGCGCTGAAGCCCCGCGCGGAGGTGCTGTGGGCCTCCACCCGGGAGGTGCTGAACGTCTACCAGGCGCAGGAATGCGGCTGCCACATCATCACCGCCACCGGCGACATCCTCAAGAAGCTCGAGATGGCGGGCCAGGACCTGGACGCCCTGTCGCTCGACACCGTGGGCATGTTCCGGCGCGACGCGGTCGCGGCCGGCTACCAGCTGTGAGCAGCGCGGGCCTTCGCCCGCCCCGCGCTCTGGTGCTGGCGGCGGGGCTCGGCAGCCGCATCCGCGCGGTGGCCGGCGCCCTGCCAAAGCCGCTCCTGCCCTTCGATGGCGAGCCGGTCCTCCTGCGCAACCTCCGCTGGCTGGCCGGGAGCGGCGTGCGGGAAGTGACGATCAACCTGCACTACGCCCCGGAGACGATCCGCGGGGCGGCCGGCGACGGAGGAGCGCTCGGCCTCAGCGTCGACTACGCCTACGAGCCGGAGCTGCTCGGCACGGCCGGCGCGCTGGCCAACATCGCAGGCGTGTTCGAGGAGACCATGGTGGTGGTCTACGGCGACAACCTCGTGCGCTTCGACCTCGCCGCGCTTCTGGAGCGCCACGCCGCAGCCGGAGCGTCCGCGACCCTCGCGCTGTTCGACCAGGCGCGTCACCTCCACACCGGCATCGCCGGCGGCCGGGTGCTGCTGGACGGCGCCGGCGCGGTGAGCGGCTTCGCTGAGGGCGGGGCGGCCGGGCTGGTGAACGCCGGGGTCTACGCCGTGGAGCCCGCCGTGCTCGGCTTCTTCTCCGACGCAAGGCCGCTCGACTGGGGGCGCGACGTCTTCCCGGCGATGCTGGCGGCGGGCGCCCCGCTCGCCGGCCACCTCATCGAGGACGGCGGCTACTGCCTCGGCCTCGACACGCCGGAGAGCCTCGCCGGGGGCCGGCGCCTCCTCGACGAGGGGCGGCTGGCGTCGTGAGCGGGGCCGCGCCGCGCCGCCTGGCGGTGTTCCTGGACCGCGACGGCGTCCTGAACCGGCTCGTCTGGCGCGACGGCAAGCCCGCCTCGCCCCGCACGCCCGAGGAGTTCGAGGTCGAGCCGCAGGCCGGCCCCTCGCTCGCGCGCCTCCAGGCTGCGGGCCATCTCCTCTTCGTGGTCACCAACCAGCCCGACATCGCCCGCGGCCGCATGGAGCGCGCCGCGCTGGACGCCATGCACGCCCGCCTCGCCGCGGCCCTGCCGCTCGACGCCATCTCCGCCTGCCTGCACGACGACCCGGATGGCTGCGGCTGCCGCAAGCCCGAGCCCGGCCAGCTGCTGGCGCTCGCGGAGCGGCACGGCCTGGACCTGTCCCGATCCTGGATGGTCGGCGACCAGGACCGGGACGTCGCCTGCGGCCGGGCGGCGGGCTGCCGCACGGCGCTCCTCGCCAAGTCCTACAACTCCGGAACCGGAGCGGACATTGTCGCTGAAGAGTTGTGGCAAGCGGCTTGCATGATCGCCGGTATGGGCGCGTCAAGGGGGCGGGCCTGTATCGGCTAGGGGGCCGCCGATGTTCGCAGATCATTTCCTCCGGGTCGTGACCGAGGCCCTCGCGCGGCTGGACCGCCAGGCCATCGAGGACGTGGCGCAGACCCTGGCCGCCGTGCGCGGAAGCGGCGGGCGCCTCTTCATCCTGGGTGTCGGCGGCAGCGCCGGCCACGCCAGCCACGCCACCAACGACTTCCGCAAGATCTGCGGCCTGGAGGCCTACTGCCCAACCGACAACGTGTCGGAGCTTACCGCGCGGGTAAACGACGAGGGCTGGGAAGGCGTCTTCTCCACCTGGCTGGAGACCTCGCGCCTGAAGCCGGAGGACGGCCTCCTGGTCTTCTCGGTCGGCGGCGGCAGCGTGGAGCCGCCGGTCAGCGCCAACCTCGTGCGCGCCATCCGCTTCGCCAAGGCGCGGGGCGCCAGCGTCACGGGCATCGTCGGCCGCGACGGCGGCTACACCGCCCGCGCGGCGGACGCCTGCGTGGTGGTGCCGACCGTGGAGCCGGGCCTGGTCACGCCGGTGGTCGAAGGCTTGGCGGCGGTGGTCTGGCATCTCCTGGTCTCCCACCCGGCGCTGGCGCTGAAGGGCGGCCACTGGGAAGGGATCGCGGCCGCCACGCCGCAAGCCGCACCGGCGCCGGCCGCCGCAGTCATGGGCTGAGCGCGATGATCTCCACCCGCACGCCGCTGCGCGTCACGCTGGGCGGCGGCGGCACCGACCTGCAAAGCTACTACCGCCACGACGGCGGCTTCATCTTCGCCATGGCGCTGGACAAATACGTCCACATCGCCGCCCACCGCCCGGCCTTCCTCCGCCAGGTGACGCTCCACGGCTGCGAGGCCGAGAGCGCCGACAGCGTCGGCGCCATCCGCCACGAGCTGGTGCGGGCCGCCCTCCTGCAGCACGGCATCGCGGACCGCTTCGAGTCCTCCTGCATCGCCGACATCGCGGGAGGCACGGGGCTCGGCTCCTCCTCCAGCTTCCTGGTGGGGCTCCTCAGCGCGCTGCACGCCCTGCAGGGCCACGTCCCCGACCGCCAGGCGCTGGCGGAGGAGGCCTGCCGGCTGGAGATCGACACCCTGCAGAAGGGCATCGGCAAGCAGGACCAGTACATGGCCGCCTTCGGCGGGCTGACCACCCTGGAGATCGCCGCGGACGGCCAGGTGAGGGTCGAGCCGGTCGCGCTCGCGCCGGAGCTGGAGCAGGCCTTCATCGCCCGCACCCAGATCTACTACACGGGCCTGCGCCGCGACGCTTCGGCGATCCTGGAGGAGCAGAACGCGGCCATGTCGGCGCCCGCCCACGCCCGGCGCGAGGCGGTGGGGCGCAACCTCGACTTCATCCGCGACCTCGGCCGCCGCATCCGTGACGCCTGGGTCGCCGGCGACCTGGAGGGCTGGGGCGCGATGCTCGACGAGCATTGGCGCCAGAAGAAGGCCATGTCCTCCAGGATCAGCTGGCCCGCGGTGGACCAGCTCTACGACCATGTGAAGGCGCAGTACGGCGTCACCGGCGGCAAGGTGATCGGGGCGGGGGGCGGCGGCTTCCTGATGCTGTTCACCCCGCACGGGGACGACAGGCTGGAGGCCTACATGGCCAGCCAGGACATGCCCCGCCTTCGCTACGCCATCGACCGCGGCGGGACCCAGGTCCTGACCGCCCGCGAGGCGCCGGCGCTCCGCGCCGCCTGAGGGCGCCGGCTACGACAGGTGTGGGAAGCGGGCCGGAGCCTCGGGCGCGCCCAGCGCCGCGACGGCGGGGCGGCTCATGACGCTGGTCCAGGCCGTCCTGAAACGGGCCATCTCCGCCGGGGTGCCGACGGACACGCGCACCGCGTTCGGCCAGATCGGCCAGGAGCGGCCGATCCAGACCCCTTCGCCCTTCATGGCGGCGATGACCCCGTGCGCAGGGCGGCCGGTGTCGATCATGAAGCAGTTGGACTGGGAGGCGCCGACCGGCCGGTAGCCCGAGCCCTGGAGCCAGCCCAGCGTGTCGCGACGCGTCGCGCCGATGATCGCCTTGCGGGTCGGCACCAGGCTCGCATCCTCCAGCGACACGCGTGCGGCGATCGAGGCGGTGACCGGCATGGCGTTCTGCCCGTACGGCTTGAGCCGCGCCAGGAGGTCCGGCCGCCCCGCCGCGACGCCGCAGCGGATGCCCGCCATGCCGTAGATCTTGGAGAAGGTGCGGAGCACGATCAGGTCCTTGCCCGCCGCGACCTGGTCGAGCACGTCCGGCGTGTCGGCGAGGTGGATGTAGGCCTCGTCCACCAAGAGGATCGAGCCCTTGGGCTTGTGCTCCAGGAGGAAGAGGATGTCCTCGCGCGAGGTCAGCGTGCCGGTCGGGTTGTTGGGGTTGCAGACGTAGAAGACGCCGGCCCGGGGGTCCGCCGCCAGCATGGCGCGCACGTCGTGGGCGTAGCCCGGCGTCAGCGGGACCTTGCGGACCGGGGCGCCGGCCGAGGCGGCGGCCACCATGCCGGCTTCGTAGGAGGGGTCGGCGGTGACGAAGCTCCGCTCCGGCGAGGTGAAGGCCATGACGGTGAAGTGCAGCGGCTCCGACGAGCCGGCGTAGACCACCACATGGTCGGCGGGCAGGCCGTGGCGGGCGGCGAAGCCCTGCTGGAGCGCGTCGGCCTCGCCGCGGAGGTCGTAGCGGCCGCCGAGCGGGGCGATCTCGGCGATGGCGCGGCAGGCCGCGGGCGAGGGGCCCAGCGGGTTCTCGTTGGCGTTGATCAGCACCGCGCCGGCCGGCTGCGCCCGGCGCCCG
>CAXUCS010000182.1:0-3587 GCA_964249365.1 uncultured Caulobacteraceae bacterium
TGGAGCGCGGCTTCGTTACCTATTCCAACGCCGCCAAGGCCGAGGCGGTGGGCGGCCCACCCGAACTGCTCGCCCGCCACGGCGCGGTTTCGGAGGCGGTGGCGCGGGCGATGGCGGCCGGTGCGCTGGCGGCCTCGCCTGCGGAGCTCTCGGTGGCGATCCCGGGCGTGGCGGGGCCGGGCGGCGGCTCGGCGGAGAAGCCGGTGGGCCTGGTCTGGTTCGCCACCGCCCGGGATGGTGGGGTGGAGGCGTCGGAGCGGCGGTTCGGCGACCTCGGCCGCAGCGAGGTCAGGCTGCGGGCGGTCAGGGCGGCGCTGGAGTTGCTTTCGGGGCGGCTCCGGCCGGCGGGCTGACGCTCCCCGACCCGCCGCCGTAGAGCTGGCGCGCACGCCCCTCGAAACAGCCGATCAGCCTGTCGACCGCCAAGCCGAAGTTCGCCCGCAGGATGAGGTCGAGCATGCGAACCTTGAACTGGAAGTCGATGTCGAACACTACCTCGCAACCCCGCGTGTGAGGACGGAAGACCCAGCCGTTCTCCAGGTGACGGAAGGGGCCTGAGATCAGGCTGACGCCGATGCGCCTTTCGTTGGCGTCGCGCCGCACGCGGGTCGCGAACGCCTCCTTGAGGAAGGAGAAGCCGACGGACGCGTCCGCATCCAGCACGCTGACGCCCTCCCCCTCGGCCCGCACCGGCCCGGTCTGCATGGCGGTGATCCAGGGGATGAAGTCGGGATAGCGATCCACGTCGCCGACCAGGGCGAACAGCTGGTCGGGCGTGTAGGGCAGGACGCGGACGACGTGGTGGCGCACGCCTCAGACCAGGGTGGCGGCCCGGGCGGCCTTCAACCGGGCGAAATCCTCGCCCGCGTGGTGGGAGGAGCGCGTCAGCGGGCTTGCCGAGACCATCAGAAAGCCCTTGGCGTAGGCGATCGCCTCCAGCGCCTTGAACTCGTCCGGGGGCACGAAGCGTTCGACGGCGGCGTGGCGACGAGTCGGCTGCAGGTACTGGCCGACCGTCAGGAAGTCGACGCCCGCGGAGCGCATGTCGTCCATCACCTGCATGACCTCCTCCTTGCTCTCACCGAGGCCCACCATCAGGCCGGACTTGGTGAACTGGGCAGGATCGCGCTCCTTCACCCGCTCCAGGAGGCGGAGCGAATGGTAGTAGCGCGCGCCGGGCCGGACCTTGAGGTACAGCCGCGGCACGGTCTCCAGGTTGTGGTTGAAGACGTCTGGGGCGGCGTCGATCATCGTCTCGGACGCGGCCACGGGCTTCCTGAGGAAGTCCGGCGTCAGGATCTCCACGGTGGTCGCGGGCGCATCGCGGCGGATGGCGCGCACCACGGCGGCGAAATGCGCCGCGCCTCCGTCGGCGAGGTCGTCGCGGTCCACCGAGGTGATCACCACGTGCTTCAGACCCATGCGGGCCACCGCATCGGCCACGCGCACGGGCTCGGTGGGGTCGAGCGGTTCGGGCAGGCCGGTCCTGACGTTGCAGAAGGCGCAGGCGCGGGTGCAGGTGTCGCCCATGATCATCATGGTGGCGTGGCGGACCGACCAGCATTCGCCGATGTTGGGGCACGCCGCTTCCTCGCACACGGTGGTGAGCCCGTGGCTCTTCACGATGCCCTTGGTCTCGTTGTAGGTCGCCGACCCGGGCGCGCGCACCCGCAGCCAGTCGGGCTTGCGGAGCACGGGAGATTCGGGCCGGTTGCGCTTCTCCGGATGGCGGAAGCTCGGCCGGACAGTGTCCGCGAGGGTGTCGATCAGGGTCGCCATGCTCGCCGCCCCTAGCCGAAGATCGCCTTGAGGACGTTGGTGCGCTTGTGGCGGCGGGTCTTTCGCGCCGCGGCGTCCGCGTCCTTCAGCCAGAACACCTGCACCACCCGCCGCTCGCCGGCGAAGGGCTTGTGGCCATGCCAGCTGTCGTCGGCGCGGGCGAAGGCGGCGAACCCGCCGTAGCGCGCGGGGATCGGGTCGGTGCCCGGCCCGTCGAGGTCCGGCCCTTCCAGGAAGCGGAGTGCGCCGCCGTCGGAGCCCCAGTCGTCGTTGAGGTAGACGAGCGCGGTCGCGACCTTGTCCTCGCCGTCGGTGTGGACCCGACCGTCCTTGGCCGCAGACCACTTGCGCACCACGATCATTTGGGGCCGACCGACCAGGTCGCGGTCGAGCTTGGCGCCCACGACCTGGGAGAACTCCGGCCGCTGGAGGTCGTCCAGCAGGCGCTGGAAGGCCGGGCCGTAGCTCAGCTGCTCGACCGGGAAGAAACCGGTCTTGGTCTCGTCGGGGAAATCGCGGGCGAGTTCGGCCTTGTCCGCCTCGTCCAGCAGGCCCTCGGCGGTGAGGTGCGGGAACGGCGCGGTCGTGGTCGGCCGCTTCTCGAGCACATCCAGGCGTAACACGTCGAACTCCTCAGGCACGGCGGTGAAAAGAGCGACTGCACTACATGTAGCGATAAGCGACCGCTTCCGCCACGCACCTGCAATGTGAGGTGCGTCTTGCGGTGGCTTGTGGGCAGGACGAAGCTCAGCCACTAAGGAGTGATTCGATGCCGCATACCGCACATACCCGATTTCTCGCAGCCACTAAGGAGTTTGAAGACGGCAAGCCTTTCATAGTTTCCGAAACTTATAACAAGTCTGACCCACCTTTCGACAAGATGATAGCGCTTGAACTTCGGCAAGGAACCACAATTAAACAAGCTGAGACACTAGCTGATCAAATGAACGCAGTTGTGACTATGCTTGGAATTACCACTTTATAGAACCCTGGCATTCTCAATGCACGTAGGAGCCGGCGTTGAGATCAATCGTCGTGCCCGTGGCGTGGTCCGCCAGGCCGCTGGCGAGGAAGACGAGCGTGGGCGCGATGTCGCCGGGCTCGGTCAGGCGCGGCAGCGCCACGTCCTTCATGGCGAAGTCCTCGCCGTAGCGGTCGATGAAGGCCTGCGCCATCTCGGTGCGGGTGAAGCCCGGAGCCACGTCGAAGGCCACGATCCCTTGCCTGCCAAAGGCGCGCGCGATGGAGCGGGTCAGCGCCACCACCCCGCCCTTGGACGCGGCGTAGGCGAGGTGGTCCGGCGTGTCGCCCCGGAAGGCGGCGCGCGAGGAGATGTTGATGATCCGCCCGCCGCCGTGCCGCTGGAAGTGACCAATTGCGGCGCGGCAGAGCAGCGCCATGGCGGTCAGGTTGACCGCCACCGTACGATCCCAAGCCGCCAGCCAGTCGACGTCTTCGCCCTCCAGGGGCGAAGGGAAGGCCACCCCGGCGTTGTTCACCAGTACGTCGATCCGACCTAAGCGCGCCTCCACCGTTTCCCAGAGGTGCTGGCAACCCGCTGGGTCGGCAAGGTCGGCCCCAAACGCCTCAGCCCCGCCGCCGAGGCGCCCGGCGAGCGCTTCCGCCCGCTCGCGCTCGCGTCCGTAATGCACCGCCACCCGGGCGCCGGCCTCGGCGAACGCCTCCGCCGCCGCTGCGCCGATCCCGCGGCTGGCGCCGGTGACGAGCACGCTGCGGCCCGCGAGGTTTATCTTCATCCCGCCTCGTCTTCCGCCAGTTCAGTAGGGCGCCGGCGCGGGGGGCGGAGT
>CAXUCS010000182.1:3597-5482 GCA_964249365.1 uncultured Caulobacteraceae bacterium
GTGTTGCAGAGGAGGGCGCCGACCGGGTCCTCCTCGGCGGCGGGCGCCTGGCCCTGGGCGGTGGGGATCGGCTGCACCTTCAGGCGCGGCAGGGCGGCGGCCATGAATTGGCGCCAAAGGTCGGCCGGGGCCGAGCCGCCGGTGACGTGGCGCATGGGGGTGTTGTCGTCCTTGCCGGTCCACACCGCCGCCACGAAGCCGCCGGTGTAGCCGATGAACCAGGCGTCACGGAAATCGCTGGTGGTGCCCGTCTTGCCGGCGAGATCGTAGCCTGGGATCGCCGCGCGCGGCGCCGTGCCGGGAGGCGTGAGCACACCGCGCATCATCGACACGAGCTGGCCGAGTTCCGGCTCGGGCGCGACCTGGTCGCGGGAAGGCGCGGGATGCTCGTAGAGCACTTGGCCGTCGCGGGTGCGGATGCGCTCGATGGCGTAGGCCCCGACCTTGTAGCCGCCGTTCGCAAAGACGTCGTAGGCCTGGGCCATCTCCAGCGGCGAGACCTGGCTGGTGCCGAGCGCCATGGCCGGGTCGGTGTTGATCGAAGAGGTGATGCCCAGGGTGCGAGCCGTGTCCGCCACCTTGTCGCGCCCGACCTCGTCTGCGAGCTTGGCCGCCACCGTGTTGACGGAGCGCTGCAACGCCTCCCTCAGCGTGATCGGCCCCAGGAACTCCGGCTCGAAATTATGCGGGCTCCAGCCATCGATGGTCACGGGCTCGTCGGTCATCACCGTGTCCGGCGTGCGGCCGTTCTCCAGGGCGGTGAGGTAGACGAACGGCTTCCAGGCCGAGCCGGCCTGGCGGCGGGCGTCGATGGCGCGGTCGAACTGGCTGGAGGCGTAGTTCACCCCGCCGATCAGCGCCCGCACCCGCCCGCTGCCGTCCAGCGCCACCACGGCCGCCTGCTGCACGCCCAGCCGCGCGTCGCGCGCTACCACCGTGCGCACGGCGGCCTCCGCGGCGGTGTCGATGGGCAGGTCCAGCGTGGTCTCCACGATCAGGTCGGTGGTGGGCTGGCCGACGATCTTCCTGACCTGGGCGTCCACCCAGTCGACGAAATACTGGGCGTGCTGGGTCGCCAGCGCCGGGGAGACGCGCACGGAGCGCGACAGCGCCTCGTCGCGCTGCTCGGGTGTGATGGCGTGGGCCTCGACCATCTTGTCGAGCACGATGGTGGCGCGCCGCCCCGCCCGCTCCTGCTCGTTGACGGGGCTGTAGTGGGTCGGCGACTTCAGGAGCGCGGCCAGAAGCGCCGCCTCCCCCACCGTCAGCTTGGACGCGGGCTTGTTGAAGAAGGTCTCGGACGCCGACTCGATGCCGTAGGCGCCCGCGCCGAAATAGACCCGGTTCAGGTACAAGGCCAGGATCTGCTTCTTGGAGTACTGGTGCTCCAGCCAGACGGCGAGCAGCAGTTCCTGGACCTTGCGCTTGATGGTCTGGTCGGGCGTCAGGAACAGGTTGCGCGCCAGTTGCTGGGTGATGGTGGAGGCGCCTTCGGCCGTGTGGCGACGGCGCACGTCGGCCACCACCGCGCGTGCGATGCCGATCGGGTCGAAGCCCCAGTGCTGGTAGAAGCGGCGGTCCTCCACCGAGACGAAGGCGGCGGGCACGTACGCCGGCAGCGAGTCGATATCGACCGGCGGCGCATATTGGCTGCCCCGCACCGACAGGAGCGCGCCGTTCCTGTCGAGATAGCTGATCGAGGGCTGGCGGTGGATGTCATAGAGCTTGGAGGTGTCCGGCAGCCCTCGCGAGAACACCAGCACGAAGGCGGCGGCGAAGATCACCGCCCAGACCGCGAGCACCACGCTCCAGTAGATCAGGGCCCCGGTCAGGGTACGGCGGGGCGGCTCCCCGCCCGCAGATCCGCGGCCCGGCGGCCCTCGCC
>CAXUCS010000183.1:0-3461 GCA_964249365.1 uncultured Caulobacteraceae bacterium
CGGGCGATCCGTTCGCGCTCGGCGGCGGCGGCGAGCGCCCGCACCTCGCCCTGCGCCTGTTCGAGCTGGCGGTTCTTGTCCTCCAGCTCGCTCTGCCAGAGGGCGCCGAAGCCGATCATGGCGCCGAAGAAGAGGCCGGACACCCAGGCCGGCCAAGGCTGGCGGGTGACGAGGCCGAACACCACCAGCGCCAGCTGCAGGCCCACCAGCAGGACCGTCGCCCTGCGGCGCGGCCGCGACCGGGCGGCGAAGGACGCGCCGTAGACGTTGAAGACGCTCCAGGCGCCGCCGAAGGGGCTGAGCGCGAAACCCACGCCGGCCGACACCAGGGCGTGAAAGACATAGGATCGGCGCGACCGCAGCCCGTCCGCATAGAGCGCCAGGAACGCCGCCGTGCCCAAGAGCCCGGCGGCCATCTCCCTCGGACTCGGCCTCTCGAAGGTCCAGGGCGCGAAGTAGAGGGCGAGGTAGGCGAGCCAGACCAGCCGGCCGCCCAGCCTCATGCGCGACCCGACGCGCATCCCATCGCCGTCGTCTTGAGCAGCTGAAGCGGGTCCTTCTGCCTTCCAAGCCATGCCGACGAGCCCTGACCCTGCCTCCGGGCCGACAATGTCCGATCCGACTCGCTTCGCAAGTGACGGATGTCACCCGCCGGAGGCCGGCGCTCGTAGAGAGCGGGGCGTGCTCATGGTCTCGCCCGCGAGGTGCGGAGCGAGACCAGCCGTCCTCCCCGTAGGCCTGCGGCTTCAGCCGGGCCGAGAGCGTGTCGGCAAGACAAGCCGAGGCCTTCGTCAGCCATCCTTGAACGGCGAATACTCGGCTTCCAGGTGCGCCATCTCGCTCTGCACCTGGGCGCGCTCCTGTTCCAGGTAGCGGGCGATGGGGGTGCGGAGCGCCGGGTCCGCGATCCAGTGGGCGGAGTAGACCGGGCTCGGCAGGTAGCCGCGGGCGATCTTGTGCTCGCCCTGCGCGCCGGCCTCCACCCGCTTCAGCCCGCGCGCGATCGCCTGCTCGATGGCCTGGTAGTAGCAGAGCTCGAAATGGAGGAAGGGGATGTCCACCAGCGCGCCCCAGTTCCTGCCGTAGAGCGTGTCGCCGCCGATCAGGTTCAGGGCGCCCGCCACCCACCGGCCCTCCCGCCTCGCCATCACGAGCAGGACCCGGTCGGCCATGCGCTCGCCCATCAGCGAGAAGAAGCGGCGGTTCAGGTAGGGTCGGCCGTACTTGCGCGACCCGGTGTCCATGTAGAAGGCGAAGAAGGCGTCCCAGTGCTCTTCGCGCAGGTCCGCCCCGCTCAGCGCTGCGATCTCCAGCCCGGCCTGGGCGTCGCGCCGCTCGCGCCGGATGGTCTTGCGACGGTTGGAGGACAGGGCGGCCAGGAAGTCGTCGAAGGTCGAATACCCCGCGTTGACCCAGTGGTACTGCTGGTCCTGGCGGAGCAGGAGGCCCTCTTCGCCCATCCGCCGCCATTCGCTTTCCAGCGGGAAGGTGACGTGGAGCGAGGAGGCGCCCGCCTGCTGGCACACCGCGCGCGCCCCTGCGATCAGGATGTCCTGCACCTCGCCCGAACGCGGGCCCTCGCGGGCGATCAGGCGCGGCCCGGTCACCGGCGAGAACGGCGCCGCGCACTGGAGCTTCGGATAGTAGTCGCCGCCCGCCTGCATATAGGCCCGCGCCCAGGCGTGGTCGAAGACGTACTCGCCCTGGCTGTGCGACTTGACGTAGAGCGGCATGACGCCGGCGACCTCGCCGGCCTCGTCCTGCACGCTGAGATGGCGCGGCAGCCAGCCGGTCCGGGCGCCCACGCACCCGCTCTCCTCCAGGGCGTGGAGGAAGTCGAAGCTGGTGAAGGGGTTGGCGTGGTAGTCCGGATGCGCGTTGCAGCCGTCCCAGGCCTCGCGGCCGACGTCGGCGACCGCCGCATGGACGCGGACCTCCCCCTTAGGCGCGCCGTTCACGGCGCCGCGCTCACGGCGCGATCTCGACCACCGCATCGACTTCCACCGCGAAGTTCCTGGGCAGGCGATAGACGCCGACCGCCGAGCGGGCGTGGCGCCCGGCCTCGCCGAACACCTCCACCATCAGGTCCGAGCAGCCGTTCACCACCGCCGGGATGTCGAAGAAGTCCGGGCCGGCCTGCACGAAGCCGCCGAGCTTCACCACCCGTCGCACCCGGTCGAGGTCGCCGGTCGCCTGCTTCATCTGGGCGATGAGGTTGACGCCGCAGAGCCGGGCGGCGGCCTGGGCGGTGGCGAGGTCGACCTCCATGCCCACCACGCCGGTGATCCCGCCACCCTCGCCGAGCGACACCTGGCCGGAGATGTGGAGCAGGCTCCCGGCCTGGACGAACGGCACGTAGTTGGCGATGGGCGCGACAGGGGCGGGCAGCGCGACGCCGAGCTCGGCCAGCCGCGCCTCGATCTTCGACATGCAGGCTCCTTGGTGACGGCGGCCCCTATAGCACCCTTCCCCCGTCAGGCGAGAAGGCCGACCGCTCCGAGCGCCGCCGCCTGCCGTTCCGCGAGCCCCGCTTCGCTGAAGCCCGCCACCGAGTTCTCGAACAGCTCCCGCCAGTTCATCTCCGCCTCCAGGTGGAGGAAGGCGGCCCCGAGGCCGACCGCGGCGCGATCCATGAAGACGAACTCGCGCGGGATCTTGATCGGGCCCTTGTCTTTCAGCGCCTGGCGCACCGCGAAGGCCTCCCGCCGGCCGTACTCGCCGGGCTTCACGCCGTCAGCCACCGTTCGCACCCGGTCGTCCAGGATCGGGCCGTAGATGAAGCGCGCCCACATGTTCAAGACGTCCACCATGTCGTCGCGGATGCCGGTGAAGCCCCAGCCCTCGTAGGCGGCGCGCTGCTCGGCGCGGTCGTCGGTGGAGAGCGCGTGGAACAGGCGCACCACGCCGGCCACGAAGCGCGGCGGGAAGATGCGGACGCAGCCGAAATCGAGCAGGTTCAGCTGCGCCGCGCCGTCGGAGAAGGTGTAGTTGCCAAGGTGCGGGTCGCCGTGGATCACGCCGAGCTTGATCATCGGGCCCCACCACGCCTCGAACAGCAGGCGCGCTATGGCGTTGCGCACCTCCAGTGACGCGCCCTTGAAGGCGAGCAGGCCCGCGCCGTCGAGCCAGCTCATGCTGAGGAGGCGGCGCGTGCAGAGGCCCTCCACCGGCAGCGGGATGGCGATGTCGTCCCGGTCCTCGAAGAAGCGGCCGTAGAGCCGCATGGCCTTGGCCTCGCGCCCGTAGTCCAGCTCCTCCCGCAGCCGGTCGCCGATCTCCTGGAGCGCTTCGCTGGGGTCGAGCGCGCGCTCCATGCGGCGGAACAGGGCGAGCGCCGCGGAAAGCTGGGCCAGGTCGCTCTCCACCGCGCTCTGCATCTCCGGGTACTGCAGCTTCACCGCCAGCCGCGCGCCGTCCAGCCCGCTCGCCCGGTGCACCTGGCCGAGCGAGGCGGCCGCGGC
>CAXUCS010000183.1:3471-4568 GCA_964249365.1 uncultured Caulobacteraceae bacterium
GTCCTGAACCGCCGCTCCCAGTCCGGCCCGAGCTCGGCGGCCATGCGGCGGCGCACGAACGGTCGGCCCATGGCGGGGGCGTTGGTCTGGAGCTCGGCGAACTCCTTGGCGAACTCCGGCGGCAGGAGGTCCGGCACGGTGGCGAACATCTGCGCCGCCTTCATCAGCGGCCCCTTGAGCCCCCCGAGCGCCGCCTTCAGCGCCCGGGCGTTCCTCGCATCGGCTTCCTCGCCCCCGAAGAGGCGGTTGGCGCCATAGGCCACACCGGCCCCCGCCAGCCCTCCGCCGACCTGGGCGAAGCGGCGCACCCGGCCGGTCAGGCGGTTGCGTTCGGGATCGGGTATGTCGCTCATCGGCTTGCTAGTTAAGCGCTGGCAGGGCTGCGGGCGAGTGGGCGGCGCGGTGGTTCCCGTATTCCTTTCGTGTCAACCTCCCCGGCGATGAAGAAGGGGAGGGCGCTTCGGCTGATCCGGCGGCTCAAGACCGCCGAGGGCGAGCGTTCGAGCTGGGAGGGCGAGTTCCTGGACAGCGTCGAGGAACGCCTGGACACCTACGGCCGCGCCTTCGGCGACCCGGAGAAGGGCGGGCGAGACAGCGCCGTCTCCGTGCGCCAGGGCGTCAAGCTCAAGGAGATCGGGGCCAAGCTCGCCGGCGAGCCGCGTCCGCGCACGCCGCTGAAGCGGCGCACCCCGCTCGCGCCCCGACGATCCCGACCCTCCGAGGGCGACCAGGAGCCCTGAACGGGGCTCGGACGTTCGTGACGGACCAGGGGAGCGAGGACCGATGCGGGATCCGACCGTCAACGAGGTGGAGATCGGGGGGCTGCGGCCCACGCAGATGACGGTGGGCTACCACGAGGTGGCCGCCAAGCGCCGGCAGTGGCGCGACGCCAAGGGCGACAAGCGGCTGCAGATGCTCGGCCGCCACGCCGTGCCGGTGGTGCTGGGGCCCAAGGGGCGGATGTATGTGGTGGACCACCACCATCTCGCCCGCGCGCTCCTGGATGAGGGCGAGGCGACGCTGCCCGTCTACGTGCTCGCCGACCTGTCCCACGTGGACAAGGACGCCTTCTGGACGGTCCTGGACAACAGCGGCTG
>CAXUCS010000183.1:4578-5458 GCA_964249365.1 uncultured Caulobacteraceae bacterium
GGGCGGCGTTGCGAGCTGTCGGACATACCGAAGTCGCTGGAGGACATGGCCGACGACCCCTACCGCAGCCTCGCCGGGCAGCTCCGCCGCTCCGGCGGTTTCGCCAAGACCGACAAGCCCTTCTCCGAGTTCATCTGGGCCGACTTCCTGCGGCGACGGGTCGACGGGGCGCTGGTCGAGGGCGATTTTGCCGGGGCACTGGTGAAGGCGCTGGAGCTGGCGCGGGGCGACGACGCCCGCTACCTGCCCGGCTGGTGCGGCGTGGAGCCGGGCTGAGGACGGGCCTCGCTGGACGATGTCCCGCCCGCCCTGCGACCCGGGCCGCCTAGGCTTGCGCCGCCTGACTCCAGCAGGTCTGAAGCGAGGCGTCCGGCGCGATCCTCGGCCAGACGGCGACGAGCACCTCGCGAGGCTGAGCGGCCGTCACAGGCGGGTGGTCAGGGCGTCCAGGTCCGGGCGGATGCGCTCCATCGCGTCCTCCATCGTCGTGCCGATGTAGATCACGCCGGCCACCTGCTCGCCTTCGCGCACGCCCATCAGCGCACGGCCGGCAGGATCGTAGGAATACCAGTCGGTGATCCAGTTGGCGCCGTAGCCCATGGCCTGCGCGGCGATCAGCAGCGTGGTGCAGACCGCGCCGGCGGACAGCTGCTGTTCCCAGACCGCCTTGCCGCCTTCCCGAGGGCTGGAGATCACCACCACGCCCACCGGCGGCGCGGCCATCTTGGCGAGCGAGGCGCGGGCCTTGGTCGGATTGGGCTGGGCGGCCGCGAGCGCCTGGAGGTGCTCGACCAGCCGGGCCTTGCCCGCCCCTTCCAGCACCACGAAGCGCCAGGGCGTCATCTTGCCGTGGTCTGGCACGCGCGCGGCCAGCCGCAGG
>CAXUCS010000184.1:0-5452 GCA_964249365.1 uncultured Caulobacteraceae bacterium
TCGGTCCGACCCGCTCGTGCTTGTCGCGGGGGGAGTTCAGCAGACCCAGCCCCGCCTCCAGCTTGCCGGAGTAGATGCGGCAGAAGGTGAGCGAGCCCACGAAGGGATCGTCCATAATCTTGAACGCCAGGACAGACAAAGGCTCGGCATCCGACGCGTGCCGCTCGACCTCGGCTTCCGTCTTGAAGTCGATACCCTTGGTCGGCGGGATATCCAGCGGCGACGGAAGATAGTCGACCACCGCGTCCAAGAGCGGCTGCACGCCCTTGTTCTTGAACGCCGAGCCGCAGAGGATCGGATAGAAGGCGCCGGTCAGAACCGCCTTGCGCAGGCAGGTCTTCAGCACCTCTTCCGACGGCTCGTCCCCGGCGAAATAGGCCTCCATGGCCGCATCGTCGAGTTCCACGGCGTTCTCGACCAGGTAGTTGCGCGCGGCGTCGCACGCGTCCTTCATGTCGGCCGGGATCTCCTCGTCGTGGTAGTTGGCGCCGAGGCCGTCGTTGTCCCAGACCACCGCCTTCATGCGCACGAGGTCGACCAGGCCCTTCAGCGAGACTTCCGAGCCGATCGGCAGCTGGATCGGCACCGCCTTCACGCCCAGACGCTCGCGGATGGTGCGCAGGCACATCTCGAAGTCCGCGCCGATCTTGTCCATCTTGTTGACGAACACGATGCGGGGCACGTCGTAGCGATCGGCCTGGCGCCACACCGTCTCGGTCTGGGGCTCAACACCCTGGTTGCCGTCCAGCACCGCCACCGCACCATCGAGTACGCGCAGGCTGCGCTCCACCTCGATGGTGAAATCCACGTGGCCGGGGGTGTCGATGATGTTCAGCCGCTTGCCGTTCCAGTAGGCGGTGGTCGCGGCCGAGGTGATGGTGATGCCGCGCTCCTGCTCCTGCTCCATCCAGTCCATGGTCGCGGCGCCGTCGTGGACTTCGCCGATCTTGTGGCTCTTGCCGGTGTAGTAGAGGATGCGCTCGGTCGTGGTGGTCTTGCCCGCATCGATATGGGCCATGATCCCGAAGTTGCGGTAGTCCTCGATGGCGTTTGTGCGGGGCATGGGGCTAGGCTCTTCGGTCGGGCGGCGTTTAAGCGACTGTGTTGGGGCGACGGGCGCGGTCGGCGGGCGGTCTATCGCAAACCGCCCGCGCCGTCATGCCCGTATTGCCAAGAGGTAAATAGGGGTTACCAGCGGTAATGCGAGAAGGCGCGGTTGGCCTCGGCCATCTTGTGGGTGTCCTCGCGCTTCTTCACCGCCGTGCCGCGGTTGTTGGAGGCGTCGAGCAGCTCGGCGGCGAGCTTTTCCGTCATGGTGTTCTCGCCACGGTTGCGCGCGGCATTGACGAGCCAGCGGATGGCCAGCGCACGACGGCGCTCCGGCCGCACCTCGACGGGCACCTGGTAGGTGGCGCCCCCGACGCGCCTTGAGCGCACCTCCACCGCCGGTGCGACATTGTCGAGCGCGGAGTGGAACACCTGGATCTGGTCCATGTCGCGGCGGCGCACGCCGATGATGTCGAAGGCGCCGTAGACGATGTTCTCGGCGACGGCCTTCTTACCCTCGTACATGACGTAGTTCATGAACTTCGTGACCACGAGGTCGCCGAACTTGGGATCGGGAAGCACTTCGCGCTTGTCTGCGCGGCGGCGGCGGGACATTAGGCTCTCTCTTCTTCTGGACCCCAGCCTGCGCCGGGGTGATCTTCCGCTTCGCTGATCTGTAAGTCTGGATCCCGGACCGGGCCGGGATGACCCGGGGTTCCGCCCGGGATCACTTCGGCCGCTTGGCCCCGTAGAGCGAGCGGCGCTGCTTCCTGTTCTTCACGCCCTGGGTGTCGAGCACGCCGCGCAGGATGTGGTAGCGCACGCCCGGCAGGTCCTTCACACGGCCGCCGCGGATCAGCACCACGGAGTGCTCCTGGAGGTTGTGGCCCTCGCCGGGAATGTAGCACACGGCCTCGATGCCCGACGTCAGCCGCACCTTGGCGACCTTGCGCAGCGCCGAGTTCGGCTTCTTCGGGGTCGTGGTGTAGACGCGGGTGCAGACGCCGCGCCGCTGGGGCGAGCCCTTCAGCGCCGGGACCGTGTTGCGGTTGACCGGAGCCTTGCGGGGTTTCCGGATCAGCTGGTTGACCGTAGGCATTCGCTTCTTCGTCGCTTCGTTCTTCGGGAGGCTGCGCCTTTCGGCCGGACGCCCCCACTCGCTTCAGTGCCTGCCGCTTGCGAGGTGTTCCGGAAGCACGATAAGCCGGCTCGCGCGCTTCGGGCGAACCGGCGGGCGCAAAGGCCCCTATCGATGCGTGCCGGGGCGACGGGACAGGCCCGTCAGCCTCGAAACAGAGGGCGGTTCAATAGCCATCCCGGCCGCGAGGGTCAAGGCCGCTGCAGTTCGCCTCCCGGGCGGCTGGCGGCGAAACCTTCCGTGAACCCCTGTCCGCTAGATCGGAAGGCCGGCGGACAGGACTGGGCGGCGACATGGCTGGAGCGGACGATCGGAGCGCCGGCTTCGTGCCCACCTCGTTCGAGGAGCTCAAGCGCAACAGCAGCCGCGCCCCGCTGCCCGACCCGGAAGAGCGGATCACGTCCCGCGACCTGCACGACCTCGTCGCCGAACGCGGCTTCATGCGCCAGTCCGGTCTGATCGCCGCGGGCGCGGCGGCCGTGGGCGCACTGATGATCCTGGTCGCCTACGCCCGCCCGCTCCTCCAAACCTTGGACGCCTTCCACACCAGCGGGCGGATGGTAGCGGACAGCACGGGCCAGCAGATGCAGGCCGTCCAGGGCGCGGCGGGGGACCTGGCCCGCCAGGCCGCCTTCGTCAGGGCGACCGACGAGAAGGCCATCAACACCGCCAGGGGCGGCATCGGCTGTCTCACGGGCAAGGCCGCCTGCCCCAACGGAGCTTCGCCCTTCCGATGAAGAAGATCGCCGAGCCGGCCCGCACCATCAACGTGGTCCGACGCCTGTCCGCCCCGACCACCCTGGCCTACGAGCTCGGCGCCATTGCGTTCGCCACGCTTGCTTTGCCGCTGATCTTCCTAGGCTTCAGGATCGTCTCGCACTGAGAGGGGCCGGGCGACTCTTCTAGAGACCGAGATACCGGCTGAACCAGGCGGCCTCGCGCCCGCGGAGGTCGGCGAGATCGGCAGGATCGCGGATGGCGTGGCCCTGGCCGGCGTAGACGATCAGCTTGGTCGGCGCTCCGGCCGCCTGCAGCCCCCGCCAGAACTCGAAGCTCTGCGGCGCGGGGCATTCTACATCCCGCTCACCGACATAGATCAGGGTCGGCGTGGTCGCGGTCTTGATGGAGAAGATCGGCGACAGCTTCTCGTAGATCGCCGGGTCGTCATAGGCGGACGCCCCGAAGAACGGGATCATCCACTGGTCGATCCCATTCTCGCCGTAGTAGCTGATCCAGTCGGATAGGCCCGCCCCGGCGATGGCGGCATGGAAGCGGTGGGAGTGGGTCACCGTCCACATGGTCATGAAGCCGCCGTAGCTGTGGCCGATTACGCCGAGCCTGGCGTCGTCCACCGGCGCCTCCTGCTCCACCCGGTCGACGCCCGCCAGGATGTCGCGCAGGTCCCCGCCGCCGAAGTCGCGCACATTGGCGCGGGTGAAGGCCTCGCCCTGGCCGTAGGAGCCCCGCGGGTTCGGCAGGAACAGGAAGTAGCCCTTCTTGAGCCAGTCGGCGGTGTCGAAGATGCCCGAGCCGTAGGGGCGCATGTAGTAGGGCGTCTCCGCCGCGCTCGGACCGCCGTGGACCTCCACGACCATGGGGTGCTTGCCGGGCGCGACCGTCGTGGGGCCGATCAGCCAGCCCTGGACGTCGAAGCCGTCGCTTCGCCAGCTGATGCTCCGGGCGCTCACCTGGGGCGCCAGGGTGGCGTTGAGGTGGGTCACCGGCGAAAGGCCGCCGCCGGCCGGCCCCGCATAGATCTCCGGTGGGTGGGTGAAGTCCTGGACGGGCGCGGCGAGCACCGCGCCGTCCGCGCTGACGTTCAGGTCGGTCATGCTCGTCAGGAAGGAAACGGGGGCGGACCATAGCGTCCGGGTCGTCCCCGTCGCGGGATCGACGGCGGCGATCTCGCTCCGCTCGCCCCGGAGCAGCGTCGCATCGATGCGGCCGCCGCGCCACTGCTCCAGGGAGGTGAAGGTGGCCTTGATCCCGGGCGTGACGTCGCGGGGCTCACCGCCGCTGATCGGCACGGTGTAGAGGTCGCCGCCCACCGAACCGAAGTCGCTCATCAACCCGCCGATCAGCGCCACCGTCCGCCCGTCCGGCGACACGCGCGGAAAGTTCATCTGCATCGGAGGCGCGGCGATGACCCGGGCCTGTCCGGGCGCGGCGAGATCGACGGCCACCAGCTTGGCGATCCACCAGTTGTTGTCGCCGTTCCCCTTGGCGGCCGTGGCCACGAACCCCTGCCCGTCCGGCCGCCAGTCGTATTCGTAGACGAAGGTATCGGCGGGCGAGACATAGCGGATCTGCCCGCCTCCCGCCGGGACGACGCCGATCTGCTTCTCGTCGGCGCTGTCCAGCGCGCCGATGTCGCCGACCTGCTCGGCTCCGGCCTCTACCGCCCCCGTCTGCTTGTGGGCGCCGAGCGTGGCCATCAGGGCGATCGTGGCGCCGTCGGGCGAGAAGCGCGGGCTGGAGGCGACGCCGGCGAGGCTCGCCACAGTGCGCACCTGGCCGCCGCGGGCGATGTCCAGGGTTGTCCTGCCCGCGGCGGCGTCGAAGGCGAGGAAAACCAGGGCGTCGCCCCGCGGAGACCAGGAAGGATCGGCGTAGCGGCAGGCCGGGCACGGGTCGTAGCTCTGCAGCACGGCGCCGGTCCGGGCCGAACGCACCACCATCGGCCCCCTCGCACGCGTCTTGGTGGGCGTGAAGGGGTCGAACGCCTCAACCGCCGCCACGCGATCTCCGGAAGGTGAAAGGCTGACGTCGCTGAAGCTATGCAGGCCGGACGGGACTTGCGCCCAGGCCGGCAGGGCGAGCGTCGCGGCCAGGACGACGAGGATGGGCAGGCGCAAGAGGCGGGCTCCGAACCGGGCGGGAGCGGCAAGAGAGGCCATCGCACAGGCTTAGGCAAGCCGAAGCTGCGCCGCCTGGCCGCACGGGCGCGACCGCTCCATCTCCCACCCTCTCGATCCAGGCCCTATAGGAGGATCATGGCGCGCCGCGACCGCAGGCGGGCGGAGGCCGGGGCGCTGGCCGTCTCCGTCCTGGTCCACCTCGCCCTCTTCGTCTTCCTGGCGCATCAGGCCGCGCCGGGCTTTCCCACGCCCGCGGCCGAACCCGACTTCCAAGTCCAGCTGGTGAGCGCGCCGCCTGCGGCCGCGCCGGTGTCGGCCCCCGCCCCGCTCCGCAAGGCTCGGCGACCCGCTATGGCGGCGCGAGAGGCGCCGAGGGTTCCAACGCCCAAGCCCCGGGCGGCCCGGCCGC
>CAXUCS010000185.1:0-5444 GCA_964249365.1 uncultured Caulobacteraceae bacterium
GGGGAGGGGAAAAGCGTCAGGCTGCGGCCGTCGGGGCGGAGCCCAGTGCGCCCCGTACCTGCTCCGCGATGGCCTTGAAGCCGGCGGGGTCCTGCCCGGCGACATCGGCCAGCACCTTCCTGTCCATCTCGATGCCGGCGAGGTTCAGGCCATGGATGAACTGGGAGTAGGTGAAGCCCTCCTCCCGGGCCGCGGCGTTGATCCGCTGGATCCAGAGCGAACGGAAGTTCCTCTTGTTCACCTTGCGATCGCGGTAGGCGTACTGCCCGGCGCGGTCCACCGCGGCCTTGGCGGCGCGGATGGTGTTCTTGCGACGGCCGTAGAAGCCCTTCGCCTTTTCCAGCACATTCTTGTGGCGGGCGTGGGCGGTCACGCCCCTCTTCACGCGGGCCATGTCATCTCACCTCAATCTCTAGAGTGCGTTGCGAAGGATCGGCGATGCTCGAACCCGCGGCTCAGCCGTAGGGCAGCATGTACGCCTTGATCTTCGGCGCGTCGGAGCTCGACAGCACCTTGGTGCCGCGGTTGGTGCGGATGTATTTGGCGTTGTGGCTGATCAGGCGGTGGCGCTTGCCGGCGACGCCGGCCTTCACCAGGCCCGAGGCCGTGATCTTGAAGCGCTTCTTGGCGCCCGACTTGGTCTTCAGCTTGGGCATTTCGCGTAACGGCCAGGGCTTGGCGCCCCGCCGCTCCCTTGGGACGGCATGACGAGCCGCCCTGGCATGCCTTAGGCCAGGCGGCTCCCTGAGAAGCCGGCAGTTCTACGCCACGGGTGGCCTCAGCGCAAGGCGGCGGCGGCCACGGTCGTGGCGGAGGCGGCGGGGATCGCCGCGGGGGCAGGCTCCTTTAGGAGAGGCACGAGAACCGCATTCAGCTTGTCGAGGTCGAAGGCCCCCGCCTCGGCATAGCGGACCACGCCCGCGCGGTCGATGACGTAGTTGGTCGGCACGCCGCCGAGGTCGCCGTAGGGTCCGCGCACCTCGTGGGCGAGAGGGAAGCTGAGCTGGGCGGCCAGCGGCTTCAGCTCACGGTCCGGCACGGAGCCCTCCGAGGTCACCGCGATGACGCGCAGGCCCCACTTCTGCGCCGCCTTGGCGTAGGCGCTGAGAAGCGGCAGCTCTCGCCGGCACGGCCCGCACCAGGTCGCCCAGACGTTCACCACCAGGACCTGGCCTCGGTAGTCGTCCAGCGCCGCCTTGCCGCCGCCGAAGAGGGTGGCGGTGAACTTCGGGGCCGGCTTGCCCACGGTCGGCTGCGGCGGGAACAAGGTCCAGGCCCGCGCCGCTCCCGCGCCCAGAAGAAGAGCTGCGGCCGCAGCCGCCATCGTCCCGCGCATGTGCCTGCCCCGCCCCCGAAAGCACGTTACATCCTCAGGCTGCAGCCGCAAGGCGGGGCGGGCTCCTCGGAGTCTTGACGGGAAGGCTGCGGCCCTGACCATGGACCGATGATCCGCCTCGCCCGTATCGTCCTCGCCGTCGCGGCCCTCACGGGCGGTCCCGCCATTCGCGCCATCGCGCAGACGTCCGCTGGTGCGCCGCCGACGCAGTCCGGCTTCGCCCCCCACGCCATGGTCGCGGCCGCCAATCCTCATGCCGTGGAGGAGGGGCTGGCGGTGCTGCGGCAGGGCGGGAGCGCGGTGGATGCGGCGGTGGCGGTGCAGGCGGCGCTGGGGCTGGTGGAGCCGCAGAGCTCGGGCCTCGGGGGCGGAGCCTTCATGCTCTACTACGACGCAGCGACCCGCCGCGTGACCGCCTACGACGGGCGCGAGACCGCGCCCATGGGCGCCAAGCCGGACATGTTCATCGGTCCCGACAAGAAGCCCATGCCGTTCGGCCAGGCCATGGTCAGCGGCAAGGCGACGGGGGTGCCGGGGGCGATCGCCATGCTGGCGCTGGCCCAGGGCGAGCATGGCCGCCTGCCCTGGAAGAGCCTGTTCGGCGGCGTGGAGGCGCTGGCGCGCGACGGCTTCGCCGTCACCCCGCGCTTGGCCGACGACATCGTGGGTCCCCTGCCGGACGAGAAGACCCAGGACGCCAGGACCTATTTCACCAAGCCGGACGGCCGGCCCTACCAGGTCGGCGATATGCTGAAGAACCCCAGCTACGCCGACATGCTCCACCAACTGGCGCAGAAGGGCGGCCGCTACCTCTATGGCGTGGAGGTCGGCCAGGCGGTGTCGGACAAGGTCAGCCTGCCGCCGGACCCGGGCGTCTTCACGCTGTCGGACATGGCGGGCTACCAGCCCAAGGAGGGCGGGGCGCTGTGCCGGCCCTACCGCGCCTATGTGATCTGCGCGCCCCCGCCGCCGGGCGGCGGGGTGGGCGTGCTGGAGGTCATGGGCGAGCTCGCCCACACCGACATCGCCGCGCGAGGGGCCGCCGACCCGCAGGCCTGGTACCTGTTCGCCGAGGCGAGCCGGCTGGCCTATGCCGACCGCGACCACTTCATCGGCGACCCGGCCTTCACCGCCCAGCCCGTGGCGGGGCTGCTCGACCCCGCCTACGAGGCGCGCCGCGCCGCCCTGATTCCCACCCTCGGCGGTGGGCCGGTCAGCCCGGGCGAGCCGGCGGGGGCGCTGGCGCTCGGCGGCGACAAGACGAACGAGCGGGGCGGCACGTCGGATTTCGCGATCGTGGACGCCGAGGGGAACGTGGTCTCGATGACGACCACGGTGAACCTGATCTTCGGCACCGGCCGGATGGTGCAGGGCTTCTTCCTCAACGACCAGCTGAACGATTTCTCGGAAGCGCCGACGGACAAGGACGGCCGCCCGGACGTGAACGCGGTCGCGCCCGGCAAGCGGCCGCGCT
This sequence comes from uncultured Caulobacteraceae bacterium, assembly GCA_964249365.1. Classification (GTDB taxonomy): domain Bacteria; phylum Pseudomonadota; class Alphaproteobacteria; order Caulobacterales; family Caulobacteraceae; genus CAHJWH01. The sequence continues at coordinate 2,811 of CAXUCS010000185.1, forward strand.
CCTCCATGTCGCCGGTGATCGTGCTCGACCGGCAGGGCCGCTTCGTCGGCGCGCTCGGCTCGCCCGGCGGCTCGGCCATCATCGACTACGTCGCCAAGGCGCTGGTGGCCTGGCTCGACTGGCATATGGCGCTGCCACAGGCCTTCGCGCTCCCCAACATGGTCGGCCGGGGCGACGCCGTCGCGGTCGAGACGGGCGAGGACCCGGCGATCGTGCAGGCGCTGCAGGCGCGCGGGCTGCAGGTGAAGGCGAACAGCGGCGAGGAGAGCGGCCTATCGGGGATCGCGGCGGCCCGCGGCGGCGGCTACGACGGCGCCGCCGCCCCCCGCCGGGAAGGCGTCGCGCGAGGCTACTGACCTGAGCCCCTCCCCCGCCTCGCAAGGGAAGGGTGCAGGCTCACGGCCCTTCCTTCGCCGGGTCCAGCAGGCGGTGGGCGTGGATGATGAAGTAGCGCATCAGCGCGTTGTCGACGGTGGCCTGGGCCTTGGCCCTCCAGGCCAGCTTGGCCGTCTCATAGTTGGGGTAGGCGCCCACGAACTCCACGGCGGCGGGGTCGCGGAACTCCTGGGCGTCGGTGCCCTTCAGCTCGCCGCCGATCACCAGGTGGAGGAGGTAGTCCTGCGCCATCGCCCCGTGGTCCTCAAGCCCCGACCGGGTGGTCGATAGAGGCGGTCTTCTCCAAGATCAACGGCAGCAGCGCCGGCGCGCAGCAGATCAGCCCGGCGTTGCGCGCCCCTGCCGTGTTGAAGCGGAGCGGCCGCCCGGCCTGGTCGCAGCTGGCCGCGCCAGCCTCCCTGGCGATGAGGTCGCCCGCGGCGATGTCCCAGTCGTTCTTCCAGCCGATCGACAGGGCCGCGTCGAACCGCCCGGCCGCCACCAGCGCCATCCGATAGGCGAGCGCGCTCCGCTGGCCCACCCGCATGGCCGGCCAGGGCTCGCTCCAGCCGCGCCCCTCGAAGGCGCCCGCCGGGGCCAGCATGGCGCAATCCACGAGGGTGTCGGCGGCGCTGGCGGCGATCGGCTCGCCGTTGCAGCTCGCCCCGCCCCCGCTCTCGGACGCCGCATAGAGCTCGTCCAGCGCCGGGGCGAATATGGCGCCTGCCACCGTGCGCCCCTGCTCCACCACCGCCACTGACACGGCGAACCATGGCTTGCCGCGGAGGTAGGCGGTGGTGCCGTCCACCGGGTCCACCACGAACACGCGCTCGCGCCCGAGTCGCACCGCGTCGTCCGGCGTCTCCTCGGACAGCCAGCCGTAGGCCGGGCGCGCACCCAGGAGCTCGTGGCGCAGGAGAGCGTCCACCGCCAGGTCGCCGTCGGTGACGGGCGAGCCGTCCTCCTTGCGCTCGACCCGAAGCCCCCGCGCGCGCCGATCAAGCGCCAGCCGCCCGCCCGCCCGCGCCCAGCCGGCGGGCGTGCTCATCGGCCGGCGATGGCCAGGTCGTCCACCAGGAGCGAGGGCGAGTTGTTGGCGCCGCGGATCTCGAGGTCGGAGCCGGGCGTCAGCCGCGCATAGATGTCCAGGAGGGCGCCGGCGACCGTGATCTCGCTGACCGGATAGGCCGGCTCGCCGCCTTCGAACCACATCCCCGACACGCCGGCCGACCAGTCGCCGGTGTTGGGGTTCAGCGACGGGCCGAACATGGAGGTGACGAGCAGTCCCTCGCCCGCGTCCGACATCAGCGCCTGTAGCGAGCGCTCCCCCGGCCGGAGCGTCAGGTTGTGGGTCCCCACGCCCGGCGGACCGGCCAGCCCGCGCGAGGCGTGGCCGGTGGTCTGGAGCCCCAGCTGGCGGGCGGAGGCGGTGTTCAGGAGCCAGGTCGTCACCACGCCGCGATCGACCAGGGTCCGCTCCGTGGTGGTGACGCCCTCGTCGTCGAAGGCGGCCGAGCCGAGGCCGCGCGGCCGCAGCGGCTCCTCCACCAGGGTGACGGCGGGCGAGAAGACACGCTGCCCGAGCTTGTCCTTCAGGAACGACACGCCCCTCGCCACCGCCGGGCCGGAGGTGGCGCCGATGAAGGGTCCGATCAGCGCATTGGCTTGGCGACTCTCGAAGATCACGGGGGCCTTGCGACTGGCGATCTTGCGGGGCGCCAAGCGCTCCACCGCGCGCCGCCCGGCCTCCCCCCCGATGGCGTCGGGCGCGGGCAGGTCGGCGACGTGGCGGGTGGAGCGGCCTTCCCCGCCGCGCTCCATCCCTGAGCCTTCCCCGGCGATGGCGGACGCCGACAGCGAGAAGCTGGACGCGGCCACGGCGCCGGCGAAACCACCGCTGGTGACCAGCGCCCAGCCGCCCGAACTCCAGCTTGCGGAGCCGCCGTCGGTGTTGGTGACGCCCTTCACCGCGCGGGCGGCGTCCTCCGCCAGGCGCGCCTGGTCCTCCAGCGCGCGTGCGTCCGGTTCGGCAGGATCGAAGAGGTCGAGGTCGGGTCCGGGACCGCGCTGGAGGCGCGAAGGGTCGGCGAGCCCGGCGTAGGGCTCCTCCGGCGCGACCCGGGCCATGGCGAGGGCGCGCTCCACCAGCCGCGCGCGGGCGGCCGGCGACAGGTCCGACCCCGACACCACCGCCTGACGGCGCCCGACGCAGACCCGCAGGCCCACGTCACGGCTTTCCTCCCGCTCCACCTCCTCCAG
>CAXUCS010000186.1:0-5438 GCA_964249365.1 uncultured Caulobacteraceae bacterium
CTATCCGCCCAAGCGTGGCGCGGGGGAGCGCACCCATGACTTCGCCGAGATCATGGGCGACTTCGCACCGGCGCAAGCCTCGACGCAATCCTCGCGCTGCACGAGTTGCGGCGTGCCCTTCTGCCAGACCGGCTGCCCGCTGCACAACAACATCCCCGACTGGCTCAGGCTGGCCGCCGACGGGCGTATGGAGGAGGCCTGGGCGATCTCCGACGCCACCTCCGCCCTGCCGGAGATATGCGGACGCATCTGCCCGCAGGACCGGCTGTGCGAGGGCGCCTGCGTCCTGGAGCAGTCCGGCTGGACGGGCGTCACCATCGGCGCGGTGGAGCGCTACATCAACGACACCGCCTGGGCGGAAGGCTGGATCCAGCCGATCCGACCGGCCGAGGAGAAGCCGCAGTCGGTGGGCGTCATCGGCGCGGGGCCGGCGGGGATCGCCGCGGCCGACTGGCTCCGCCGCTTCGGCTACCAGGTGACGATCTACGACCGCCACGACCGGCCGGGCGGGCTTCTCACCTACGGCATCCCCGGCTTCAAGCTGGAGAAGCCGGTGGTGATGCGCCGGACCCAGCGCCTGGCCGACAGCGGCGTGGAGATCGTCTGCGGCTTCGAGGTCGGGCGTGACGCCTCGCTGCAGGACCTGCGGGAGCGCCATGACGCCGTCTTCATCGCCACCGGCGTCTACAAGGCGCGGCGGCTGAGCGGCCCCGGCGTGGGGTCCGACGCCGTGGTGCGCGCGCTCGACTACCTCGTCGCCTCCAACCGGCTCGGCTTCGGCGACGACGTCCCGGAGTTCAGGAGCGGTCGGCTCGACGCCAAGGGCCGCGACGTGGTGGTGATCGGCGGCGGCGACACCACCATGGATTGCGTGCGGACCGCGGTCAGGCAGGGCGCACGCTCGGTCACCTGCCTCTACCGCCGCGACCGCGCCAACATGCCGGGCTCGGCCCGCGAGGTCGCGAACGCCGAGGAGGAAGGCGTGCGCTTCGAGTGGCTCGCCGCGCCCAAGGCCATCCACGGCGACGTGGAGCGGATCGACCATGTGCGCGCCGTGCGGATGCGCCTTTCCGCGCCCGACCGGTCCGGGCGGCGCACGGTGGAGGAGGTCGCGGGCGCGGAGTTCGACGTGGCGGCCGATCTCGTGGTGGAGGCGCTCGGCTTCGAGCCGGAGGACCTGCCGGCCCTGTTCGGCGCCGCGGCGCTTCGCGTGGCGGCCAGCGGCGTGATCCCGGTGGACGGGGAGGGCATGACCAGCCTGCCCGGCGTCTTCGCCGGCGGCGACATCGTGCGGGGCGCGAGCCTGGTGGTCTGGGCGGTGAAGGACGGCCAGGACTGCGCGCTCGGCATCGACCGCTGGCTGCGCGCCCGCGCCGGCGCGGCTCCCGCGCTGGCCGAGGTGGCGGCATGACGCACGAAGCAGTCCCCTCCTTCGATGGGGGAAGGGAGCAGTACGAGCACGACCGCCGGCGGCTGATCGACGCGGGCGCCTATGATCCCGCCTCAGAGCATGACGCCTGCGGCACCGGCTTCGTCTGCGCCATCGACGGCAAGCCGCGGCGCGAGGTGGTGGAGTTGGCGATCGCCGCGCTGAAGGCCGTGTGGCACCGCGGCGCGGTGGACGCCGACGGCAAGACCGGCGACGGCGCGGGCGTGATGGTCAGCGTGCCCCAGGCCTTCTTCGCCGAGCAGGTGAGCCGCATCGGCCACACGCTGCGCTCCGGACCCATCGCGGTGGGCATGATCTTCCTGCCCCGCACCGACCTCGCCGCCCAGGAGCTGGCGCGAACCATTGTGGAGGCGGAGGTGCTGCGCTTCGGCTTCTACATCTACGGCTGGCGCCAGGCCCCCATCGACCCGTCGGTGCTCGGCGAGAAGGCCGCCGCGGTGCGCCCCGAGATCGAGCAGATCATGCTGGCCGCGCCCGACGGGCTCGACGGCGAGGCGCTGGAGCGGGCGCTCTATCTCTGCCGCCGCCGGATCGAGCAGCGGGTGCAGGCCGCCCATCTGCAGGGCTTCTACATCTGCTCGCTGTCCGCCAAGAGCCTGATCTACAAGGGCATGTTCCGCTGCGGCGACGTGGACGGCTTCTATCCCGACCTCCGCGATCCGCGCTTCGAGGCGGCGGTGGCGATCTTCCACGCCCGCTACTCCACCAACACCTTCCCCGAATGGCGGCTGGCCCAGCCGCTGCGCATGCTCGCCCACAACGGCGAGATCAATACGGTGCGCGGCAACATCAACTGGATGAAGAGCCACGAGATCCGCATGGCCGCGGACGCCTTCGGCGAGCACGGCGACACCGTCAAGCCGGTGGTGCAGCCCGGCGGCTCGGACTCCGCCGCGCTCGACAACGTCTACGAGATGCTGGTGCGCGCCGGCCGCCCCGCGCCCATGGTCAAGGCGCTCCTGATGCCGGAGGCCTGGTCCAACGACGACGGCATGGCCCCCGAGAACCGGGCGCTCTACGCCTACTGCAATGCGGTGATGGAGCCCTGGGACGGGCCGGCGGCCATCTGCGCCACCGACGGGCGTTGGGTGGTGGCGGGCAAGGACCGGAACGGCCTGCGCCCGCTGCGCCTCACCGAAACGGTCGACGGTCTGCTGATCGCGGGCTCGGAGGCCGGCATGACCGGCGTCGGCGACGAGCGGGTGAAGCGCCGGCTGCACGTCTCGCCCGGCTGCATGGTCGCGGTCGACATGCAGGCCGGTCGGCTCTACGGCGAGCGGGAGATCGTGGACGAGCTCGCCGCCGCCCATCCCTACACCCGCTGGCTCGAGAACATGGTCGAGCTGGAGCAGCGGATCGGCCCGGGACCCGAACCCCGCCGCCTCGAAGGCGACGACCTCGCCCGCCACCAGGCCGCCAGCGGCATGACGCTGGAGCAGATCGAGCTGATCCTCGATCCCATGGCGCTGGACGGCAAGGAAGCCATCGGCTCCATGGGCGACGACAGTCCTCTGGCGGTGATCTCCTCGCGCATCCGCCCGCTGTCCGACTACTTCCGCCAGAACTTCGCCCAGGTCACCAACCCGCCCATCGACCCTCTGCGCGAGGGCGGGACCATGAGCCTGAAGACCCGCTTCAAGAACCTCGGCAACATCCTGGCCCAGGACGAGGGCCAGACGGAGGTGTTCGTGCTCGGCAGCCCGGTGCTCACCACCGGCATGTACGAGCGGATGCTCGGCCAGTTCGGCGAGAGCCGGGTGTCGCTGATCGACTGCACCATGCCCCTGCCGGCGCTGGAGGCGCGGCGCGGCGATGCGCTGCGCGCGGCGCTCGACCGGGTCCGGTCCGAAGCGGTGCACGCCATCAGGAACGGCGCCGTCCAGATCGTGCTGACCGACGAGGCGGGCGGCGCGGAGCGCATCCCGCTTCCGATGATCCTGGCGGTGGGCGGGGTGCACGCGCGACTGGTGGACGAGGGGCTGCGGTCCTACGTCTCCATCATCGTGCGCTCCGCCGGCGTGGCGGACAGCCACCAGTTCGCCGTGATGGTCGGCGTGGGCGCGACCGCGGTGAACGCCTACCTGGCGCAGGAGACCATCCAGGACCGGCTCGATCGCGGCCTCTACGGCGGCGCGACGCTGCGCGAGGTGGTGCTGAACTACAAGAAGGCGATCGAGGCGGGGCTCCTGAAGATCCTCGCCAAGAAGGGCATCTCGGTCATCTCCTCCTACCGCGGCGGCTACGAGTTCGAGGCCGTGGGCCTGTCCCGCGCCCTGGTGGCGGAGTTCTTCCCCGGCATGACCTCGCGCATCTCCGGCATCGGCCTGGCCGGGCTGGAGGCGCGCATGCTGGAGGAGCAGGAGATGGCCTGGGCGCCCGCGCGCGCGGTCATCCCCATGGGCGGCTTCTACAAGGTGCGCTCGTCCGGCGAGAACCACGCCTATGAGGCGGCGCCGATCCACAAGCTCCAGCATGCCTGCAACACCGGCGACTACAAGAGCTTCAAGGCCTATTCAAAGATGACGCGGGAGGCCCAGCCGGTGTCGCTGCGCGACCTCCTCGACTGGCGCTCGGACCGGGGGCCCGTGCCGCTGGAGGCGGTGGAAAGCGTCAACGGCCTGCGCAAGCGCTTCGTCACGCCCGGCATGTCGCTCGGCGCCCTGTCGCCCGAGGCGCACGAGACGCTGAACATAGCGATGAACCGCATCGGGGCGCGGTCCGTCTCCGGCGAGGGCGGCGAGGACCCGGAGCGCTACCGCCCGCGGCCGAACGGCGACAACGCCAACTCGGCGGTGAAACAGATCGCGTCCGGCCGCTTCGGCGTCACCGCCGAATACCTGAACCAGTGCCGCGAGATCGAGATCAAGGTCGCGCAGGGCGCCAAGCCCGGCGAAGGCGGCCAGCTGCCGGGCTTCAAGGTGACCGAGTTCATCGCCCGGATGCGCCATTCCACGCCGGGCGTCGGCCTGATCTCGCCGCCGCCGCACCACGACATCTACTCGATCGAGGACCTCAGCCAGCTCATCTACGACCTGAAGCAGATCAACCCGGACGCCAAGGTGACGGTGAAGCTCGTCTCCATGAGCGGCATCGGCGCGGTGGCGGCCGGCGTCGCCAAGGCCAAGGCGGACACCATCCTGGTCTCCGGCAACGTCGGCGGCACGGGCGCCTCGCCCCAGTCCTCCATCAAGCAGGCGGGCTGCCCCTGGGAGATCGGGCTGGCGGAAGCCCATCAGGTGCTGACGCTGAACGGCCTGCGCCACCGCGTCCGCCTGCGCACCGACGGCCTGATCCGCACCGGGAGGGATGTGGTGATCGCGGCCATGCTGGGGGCGGAGGAGTTCGGCATCGGCACCGCCTCGCTGATCGCGGTCGGCTGCCTGATGGTGCGCCAGTGCCATTCCAACACCTGCCCGGTGGGCGTCTGCACCCAGGACGAGGCGCTGCGAGCCAAGTTCACGGGTACGCCCGAGAAGGTCATCGCGCTCTTCACCCACGTCGCCGACGAGGTGCGCGAGATCCTGGCGGGGCTCGGCTTCACCCACCTGGACCAGATCGTCGGCCGCACCGACCTCCTGACCCAGGTCAGCCGCGGCGGCATGCACCTGGACGACCTCGACCTGAACCCGCTGCTGGTCCGGGTGCAGGGCTCCGCGCTGGCGCCCTATACGACCGACCTGCGCCAGCCGATCGCCGAGGACACGCTGGACGCCCAGATCCTGGCGGACGCCGCCCCCTTCCTGGAGCGGGGCGAGAAGATGGCGCTGAGCTATACGGTGACCAACACCCTGCGGACCATCGGGGCGGGCGCCTCGTCCGCCATCGTGCGCCAGTTCGGCGACAGCCTGCGGCCGGACCACCTGCGGCTGGAGCTGAAGGGCGCGGCGGGCCAGAGCCTGGCCGCCTTCGCGGTCAAGGGTCTCTGCATCCACCTGGTGGGCGAGGCCAACGACTATGTCGCCAAGGGCCTGTCGGGCGCGACCGTGAC
>CAXUCS010000187.1:0-5134 GCA_964249365.1 uncultured Caulobacteraceae bacterium
GGCCCCGCTTGGCCGGCGCGGGCGGCGCTTCCACCACCTCGGGCGCGGGCGCCTCCACCACCTCGGGCTCGGCCGCGGCGCTCCCGCCGCGACCGCCACGGCCGAGGCCCAGCGTCTTCGCCAGGCTCGAGCGCTGCGCGGAATAGTTGGCCGCCACCATGGGGTAGTCCTTCGGCAGGCTCCACTTGGTGCGATACTCTTCCGGCGACATGCCGCGCGTGTTCAGGTGGCGCTTGAGCGACTTGTACTTGCGCCCGTCTTCCAGGCTGATGATGTAGTCGGGCGTCACCGACTTCTTCACCGGCACGGCCGGGGTGAGCGGCAGGGCCGGCTCCTCCTTCACGCCGGTCGAGGCCTGGGTCAGCGCCTCGTGCACCTGTTTGATCAGCTGCGGCAGGTCCGAGGAGCCCACGCTGTTGTTGCTGACATAGGCGGAGACGATGTCCGCCGTGAGCTCTACGGTCTCTGCGGTTTCAGCCATGTGACGCTTCTTCTCTTGGGCGGGGTGGGTAGGAACAGTCAGCGGCGCTACACCGCGATTCGGATAGCATCTCACTCTGACTATGGTTCCCACCGGGATGCAAGCAAGTCTTACGACTTGGCGGCGATACCGGACGGTCGAGAGTTCGCCGTGACCTTCGCATTGCAACGGCGTGTCTGAAAAGGCGGACGGACAGGCGCACGGTATCCTGGTGTCTGCCGTAGTCGCGATGCGGCTGCGTACCGTCCCCAGACGCGGCGAGCGCGGCGGCGTCCTCTCGTCCGTCCGCCCGTTTGCTGCTAGAGCGGCCGCGCCGACGCGGAGCCGCGGGCCGAGCGGGACGGGTGGCCGAGTGGTTTAAGGCAGCGGTCTTGAAAACCGCCGTGGGTTCACGCCCACCGTGGGTTCGAATCCCACCCCGTCCGCCAGTCTAAAGGGCCGACAGGTCGGCCTTGCCGCAAGTTCATCACGTCCCGTTAAGGCTCCGGCGTGTGTTCTCGCTCCATGCTCCAAAACGAAGGCGCCCTTTACCGCTGCGTCATCGGTATCCGATGATCGGGACACGGTGGCTTTGGCCATGTAAGCTATGACCTATGTTGCGTCGGAGTCCGATGATTGACTGAAGAGATCAAGTCGGCTGACCTGGCGGAGCAGGCGAGGCTCACGCCCATCTGCGCCATCGGCGCCTCGGCGGGCGGGGTCGGCGCGCTGCAGGCCCTGTTCCGCCAGCTGCCCGACGACCTCGGCCTCGCCTATGTGGTGATCCTGCACCTTTCGCCCGACCAGCCGAGCGCTCTGGGCGAAGTGCTGAGCGTGTGCACCCGCATGGGCGTCAACCAGGTGCACGACCACCCCAGGCTCAAGCCCAACTGCGTCTACGTCATCGCGCCGGACCGGGAGCTGGTGATCGAGGGCGACAACATCAGCTCGCGCCCGTTCACCGAGCCGCGGGGCCGGCGGGCGCCGGTGGACATGTTCTTCCGCTCCATCGCCGCGGCGCGGGGCGACGGGGTGGCGATAGTGCTTTCCGGCAGCGGGTCGGACGGGGCGTCCGGCGTGCGCTCCATCAAGGAAGCGGGCGGCGTGGTGATGGTGCAGGAGCCGGCGGAGGCCGAGTTCCCCTCCATGCCCCAGAACGCCATCGCCACGGGCATGGCCGACTTCGTGGCCCCCATCGCCCGCCTGGCGGAGCGGCTGCGCGAGGTGGCGCACAGCAAGGAGGCGGTGCGCTCGCTCGACATGGACGAGGGGGCCAACGACCTGCGCCGCATCGTGGCCTTCCTGCGCGCGCGCACGGGCCACGACTTCTCCAGCTACAAGCGCACCACCGTCCTGCGCCGCGTCACCCGGCGCATGCAGATCGCCCGGGTCGAGAGTCTCGGCGCCTATTTCGACCACCTGCAGGCCACGCCGGAGGAGGCTAAGGCGCTCTTCAGCGACCTCCTGATCTCCGTCACCATGTTCTTCCGCGATCACCGCGCGTTCGACGCCCTGGCGCGCCACGCCATCCGGCCGATCCTGGACGACTGCCAGGGCCGCGACGGGGAGGAGGGGGTGCGCGCCTGGGTGGTCGGCTGCGCCACCGGCGAGGAGGCCTACAGCCTCGCCATCATGGTCCTGGAGGCGTGCGAGCGGCGCAGGATCCACGTGCCGATCCAGATCTTCGCCACCGACCTGGACGAGGGCGCGCTCGCCACCGCCCGGGAGGGCCGCTACCCCAAGGCGATCGAGGAGGATGTCGGCGAGGAGCGGATCGCCCGCTTCTTCGTGGACGAGGGAAGCCATTACCGCATCCGCAAGGAGGTGCGCGACGCGGTGCTGTTCGCCCACCACAGCGTGCTGAAGGAGCCGCCGTTCATGCGGCTGGACCTGATCAGCTGCAGGAACCTCCTGATCTACCTGGAGCGGAGCCTGCAGCAGCAGCTGGCCGCGGTGTTCCACTATGCGCTGAACGACGGGCGTTTCCTGTTCCTGGGCTCCGCGGAGACGGCCGACACCTCCGCCGACCTCTTCGCCGCCCTGGACCGGGACGCGCGCATCTACGCCTCGCGGCCGCAGGCGATCCACCACCTGCCGGTCCTGCCCCAGTTCCCCACGCCCGAGCGGATGGTCCAGCGGCCCTCGCCTCCCACGCCGGCCGAGACGGTCCAGGCGGCCGGCGCCCTGCACGCCGCCGCCCTGGAGAAGACGGCGGCGCCGCCCGCGCTGGTCGACGCGGGGCAGGCGATCGTCAACCTGTCGCCGACCGCCGGGCGGTTCATCCTGCATTCCGCCGGCCCGGTCTCCACCCTCCTGCCCGCGGTGGTGCGCCCGGAACTCAGGCTCGACCTGCGCCTGGCGCTCGCCCGGGCGCTGGAGGGGCGTGTCGCCTCCACCACCCATCCGGTTGTGGTCGGCTTCGAGGGCGAGCGGCGGCGGGTGACCCTGTACGTCGCCCCCGTGCCGACGCGCCCGCCGCAGGGCGAGCAGGCGCTGGTCTACTTCCTGGACGGCGGTCCGGTCGGCCCCGAGGAGCCGGAGGAGGCGGAGGCGCACCCGGAGGAAGTCCGCCGGCTCCACGCCGAGCTGAAGGCGGCGCAGGAGGCGCTGGTGGCCAGCAGGAGCGGCCACGACGCCACCATCGAGGACCTGCGCGCGGCCAACGAGGAGCTGCAGTCCACCAACGAGGAGTACCGCTCCACCGCCGAGGAGCTGGAAACCTCCCGCGAGGAGCTGCAGTCGATCAACGAGGAGCTGCATACCGTCAACGCCGAGCTGAAGAGCAAGCTCGAGCACCTGGCGGCCGCCCACAGCGACCTGCAGAACCTGATCGCCGCCTCCGACGTCGGCACCCTGTTCCTGGACGCCGAGCTCCACATCAAGATGTTCACGCCTCCGGTCACGGAGGTGTTCAACATCACCCGCTTCGACATCGGCCGGTCCGTCACCGACTTCACCAACCGGCTGGACTACCCGCCGCTGAACGCGGAGGTGAGGCAGGTGCTGGCGGAGCTTGCTCCGGTGGAGCGCGAGGTGCGGAGCGCGGCCGGGCGCGTCTACATCCTGAAAATCCGTCCTTATCGCACGGTGGACGACCGCACCGACGGCGTGGTCCTGACCTTCGTGGACATCACCTCCCGGCTGAAGATGGAGCAGGCGCTCAGCGCCTCCGAGCAGCAGTTCCGCGCCCTGGTGCGGGCGAGCTCGCAGGTGCTCTACCGCATGAACGCGGACTGGACCGAGATGCGCGAGCTGTTCGGAGGCGGCTTCCTGACCAACCTGGAGGCGCCCGATTCAAGCTGGCTCGACTACTACATCCCCAAGGAAGACCATGCCCGCGTGCACGAGGTGATCGAGCGGGCGGTTGCGAGCAGGAGCATCTTCGACCTGGAGCACCGCGTAGTGCGCGCGGACGGCACGGTGGGCTGGACCCACTCGCGCGCCATCCCCATGCTCGGTCTTGAGGGCGAGATCACCGAATGGTTCGGTTCGGCCGACGACGTGACGCTGCGCCATCGCGCCCAGGGCGCCTGGCGCGAGAGCGAGGAGCGGCTGCGGGTCCTGGTGGAAGGCGTGCCCCAGCTCGTCTGGCGCGCGGAGGGGGGCGGGCGCTGGACCTGGTCGAGCCCGCAGTGGCGCACCTACACCGGCCTCTCGGAAACCGAGAGCCGCGGCCACGGCTGGCTCGCCGCCATCCACCCCGACGACCGCGACCAGGTCATGACCGCCTGGCACGACGGCGACCGCGAGCGCACCTTCGCGGTGGAATGCCGGGTGCGCCACGTGGACGGCTCGGCCTACCGCTGGTTCAGCGGCCGGGCCACGCCGCTGGTGGACAGCCGGGATCGCGTCACCGAGTGGCTCGGCACCTTCACCGACGTGGACGACCTGCGCGCGCTGCAGGAGCGCCAGGAGGTGCTGCTGGCCGAGCTGCAGCACCGGGTCCGAAACATCCTGGCGGTGATCCGCTCCATCGCCGCGCGCACGGCGGGCAACAGCGAGACGGTGGAGGACTACGCCGCCCACCTGGAAGGCCGCCTCGCCTCGCTCGCCCGCACCCAGGTGATCCTGACCCGCGAGCCCGGCGGCGGCGTGGACCTGGAGATGATGCTGCGCGAGGAGATGCTGGCCCAGGCGGCGCAGGAGTCCCAGATCGACGTGGCGGGCCCGGAGGTCCGGCTGTCGGCCAAGGCCGCGGAAATCCTGACGCTGGCGGTGCACGAACTCGCCACCAATTCGGTGAAGTATGGCGCGTTATCGCAGCCGAGAGGCGCCGTCCAGGTCCGCTGGGAACTCGACCGGGACGAGGGCGAGACCTGGCTGACGCTCCGCTGGACGGAGACGGGCGTGCAGATGGCGGCCGCCGCGCCTCGCCGCACGGGCTTCGGCTCCGAACTGATCGAGCAGCGCGTTCCCTATGAGCTGGAGGGGTCGGGGCGGATCGACTTCTTGCCCGGCGGCGTGCGCGCGGAGATCACCTTCCCGCTGCGCCGCGGCGACAGCGTCCTGCAGACCGATGCGCGGATGATCCGCTCGGCGCTAGGGAGCGAGGCATGACGGATCTAGCTGGCCGCGGCGTCATGGTGGTGGAGGACCTCTACTACCTCGCCATGGACGTGAGGGCGGCCCTGTCGGCCGCCGGGGCCGAGGTGATCGGGCCCTTCCCGAACAGCC
>CAXUCS010000187.1:5193-5430 GCA_964249365.1 uncultured Caulobacteraceae bacterium
GCTTCCCCGGCTATGCCGCCAGCGCCATCCCGGCGGACTTCGTCGACGTGAGGCGACTCGAAAAGCCCGTGGCGACGCCGCGCCTGCTTCAGGCCATCGCGGAGTGCATGGACGCCGCCCCGACGCCCGGCTGACGCCGTCGCGCTAACCTTGTTTTCAGAGGCGAGGGGGCAGACTGGCGCGCGCCGGGCGTGCCGGCGGGGAGGGGCTTCATGCGCCGCGCCGTCTCCTGGATGC
>CAXUCS010000188.1:0-5424 GCA_964249365.1 uncultured Caulobacteraceae bacterium
GCCCTATGGGCGATGGCAGCGACGATCGGCGGGCCCACCCCTCCCCCGATCAGGCCGACCACGGTCTGGTAGGCGCCCACGGCGCGCCCGCGCCGCTCCGGCGTCGTGATCTCGCAAACCACCGCCGGAGCCATGGCGATACAGCCAGCGGCACACCCCATCATGACCGAGGCGCACAGCACGAAGACAGCCGCGTCGCGTAGCAGGATGCAGGCCAGGGCGGCCGGAAGAGCAAGGAGGGTGAGACTTCCGGCTGCGATATACTTCGCGTCCAGCCGTCCGCGCCGAGCAAGTCGATCGGCCAACGAAGCGGAAAGGGCGATGAAGATGGTCGTGGAGACCAGGAACCCGATCCCCAGCGACACGCCAGCTCGACCCGCGCTCCAGTCATAAGCACGGATCAGAGTGCTCGGCGCCCATGAGGAGAGGCTATAGCCGATCACCGCCATCAACCCCACGGCTAAGAACAGGACTGAGTAATCCGCAACCGCTCGCCTGGCGCCCCGCCCTACGTCGGCGGGAGAGGTCGGAGCCGCTGAGGGAGTAAAGGCCTGGCGCCTCGGCGGTTCTCGCAGGGCGGCCAGCGCGCCCGCCAGGAAGACACCAGGAGCGCCGACCAGGATCAACACAGCTCGCCAGGGCGCCACGCCGGTGAACGCCGTTCGGGTGGCGACCAGGTGCTGGACCGCCCCAATCAGGAGGCCGCCGGCGAGGAGCGCTACTCCCGTCCCCCAGTAGATGGACATGCCGAGGAGGCTCAAGCGTCGGGTCCTGATCTCTGGCGCGAAGCTGTCCGCCACGAGCGAGACGGAGGTGGGTAGAAGCGTCGCCTCGCCCACGGCGACCCCCACCCGGGCTATGAACAGTTGCCAGAAAGCGTGGGACAGGCCACTCAGCGCCGTCATCACACTCCAGAGCGCCAAGCCTGCCGCCGCCAGCCGAAGCCGACTCGTGCGATCCGCCGCCCAGCCAAGCGGTACGCCCATAAAGGCGAAGAAGAGCGCGAAAGTGGGCCCGAGCAGCAGGCTGATCTGCAGGTCGCCGACGTGGAACTGGCGCTGGATGGGCGCCACAAGCAGGCTCAGGATCGTCCGATCGATGTAGGAGACCATGGTCGCAGCCACCAGCGTGGTGAGCACGGCCCAGGCGGCCGGACGTGAGGGATAGGACGGTCCCGGATCGGAAGCGCCTTGAGGGCCGGAAGGAATCAAGGCCGTGCGTCCTCCTGAATCGGGAAAGCCGGCCTTCGGCGGTCAAGCGATACCGACGGCCAAGAAGAAGCTGGCCCACCAAGGACGTGGGCCAGCCAGTTCGGGAGGGAGAGGACGATCCCCCGATCGCGTCTACTTCCAGCGATAGCTGAGCGTCACACCATAGACCTGCGGCAGGCCGGCGGTCCGGTAGCGGGTGTCGGTGGTCTGGTTGACAGTCAACACATAGAGTTCATTTCCGACGTTGCGGGCGAAGAGGCTCACGCGGTAGCGCCCGTCAGCGGTCGCAATCCCGCCTCGCAGGTCGACTAGCGTGTAGTTCTTCAGCCTGAAGTCGGGAGCAGGCGCGGCCGCGGTATCGAAGGTCGCGTTGGACCCACTGTGGTAGGTGGCGGACGCGCCCACGAAGGCGTTCAGCCAGTCGGTGACGGGGTGCTGGTACTGGCCATCCGCCACGACCTGGACCTTGGGCGTGTAGGGCAGCGTGGAGCCTGCGAAGTTCCCAAAGACTCCCTCGCCGTTGTAGGCTGAGAAGCTCTTGGTGACGTCCGTTTCGAGGTAGGTGCTGTTCAGGCTCAGGGTCAGGCCGGGGAGCGGACGCGCTTGCAGCTCGCCTTCCAGGCCCCAGATCTGGGACCGCGGGATATTAATCAGCTGCTCCAGCAGCCCGAAGACCGGATCCTTCACCTCTGTCCGAAGCTGCTTGTTGGTGTAGCTGTCGTAGAACAGGGCGCTGTTTAGCTGGATGCGGTGATCGAAAAGAGGTGCTTTGAAGCCGACCTCGTAGGCGTCCACCCGCTCCTGCTTCACCGGGGCGAATTGCCCGACGGTCGAGGCCACCGTGGGCGCGATGATCCCCGATTTATAGCCCACGTTGTCGCTGGCGTAGACGAGCGCGCCCCAGCGCGTCGTGTAGTCCACACCTATGCGGTAGGAGAGGTTGTTCTCGTTCAGGTGGTTGCGGACGGCGGTGGGCGTAAGGTCCGGCGCCGGCGTCAGAGTGGTGCAGCCGCGAGGCGGCACGAGTACGATCGGCGTCGTCTTCAATCCAGCAGCTGAGAAGAGCGTCTCCAGTTCGTCGGTTGTGGCCTCCAGCGGGCCGCCGTCGCCGGGGCTGTCAGGGTCGAAGCTGCAGCTGGTGGCGCGCCGGTCGGATTCTGTGGCTCGCACGCCCCCGTGCAGGGTGATGCGGTCGCTCAGGCGGTAGTCGAGGTTGCCGAACAGGGCGTAGTCGTTGACCGTCTGCTGGGTGAGCGCCTCCGCGTTATGGATGGGCGGAGCCAGCGGGCCGAGCGGCTGGCTGTTGGTGGTGGAGATGGTTGCGCTCTCCCCGTCCACGATGCCGGTATAGCCGTAGTTGCCACCGAAGACGTAGGTGAGCGGGCCGGAATAGCCGTTCAGCCGCAACTCCTGGGTGAAGGAGCGGATGTGGCCGGAGGTGTTCAGGTAGTTGAGCTCGCCGCCCTCACCCCCGATGCCGGACGCGTCGATGGTTTTGTTCACGTCGACGTGCTGGTAGCTCGACAGCGAGGTGACAGTGATGTTGTGCGTCAGCGTGTAGTCGGCGCGAAGCGCAGTCTGGTAGAAGACGTCGTCGGAGCGGAACGGCACGCCGGCCGGCCAGTCCGCCGCGCGGTCGTTGTTCGGGGCGATCGGCGACGCCAGAAACGCCGGCGTCGCCTTTGACGGCACGTCCGGCACGATGGCGGTGAGCTGCTGAGCTTGTGTGTCGGAGCCGTCGCGGAAGCCGTTGACGTCCAGCTCCAGCTTCAGCTTATCGATGGGATGCCAGTCGAGGATCAGGCGGCCCTGGCCGATATTCTGGTTGCCAAGATCAACTCCCGGCCGGGTCAGGCTATACTGGTAGCCTCCCCCTTGGTCGGTCCGGAGCGCCAGGCGTGCGGAGAGGGTGTCGGTCAGCGGACCGCTGACGAAGCCGGTGGCATCGACTTGGCCGAACCGCTCATAGGTGACGTCGGCTCCGGCCTCGTAGTCGCGCGTGGGCTTGGCGGCGATGTAGTTCACCGCACCCCCCGTCGAGTTCTGGCCGAACAGGGTGCCTTGAGGTCCCTTCAAGACCTCCACCCGTTGCAGGTCGAGCGGCGCCACCTCCGTCATGATGGGATAGGGCAGCGGCGTTTGGTCGAGATAGACGGTGACCGCGGGCGAGGACCCCAGGCCGGAGTCGTAGAGCCCCACGCCCCTTAGCACATAGACGGGTTCGCCGAAGGTGGTTGGCGCGAAGCTGAAGCCCGGCACCACCTTGGTCAGGTCGGCCGCGCTCGTTACGCCGCGAGCGACCAGTGCGTCTCCGGTGACAGCCGTGACCGTGATCGGCACGGAGTTGATCGACTGCTCGCGCTTCTGTGCGGTGACGACGATCTCCTGCAGCTGTGTCCCGTTCGCGGCCGGCGCCACATTGGCCGCGGTGACGCCTGGGGCCGAGGCGGCGCTGCCAGACTCCACCTCGCGCCGCGATGGATCAGCGTCAGAATCCGCCGGGTTGGCTGCGGGAGCCGCAGGCTGGGGCGTTGTGGATGCCGAGTGGGGGAGCGGCGCCGGCGCGGAGGAGCCGGAGCTCTGCGCCAGAGCCGAGGTCGCCAGCGTTGCGGCAAGAACCGTGAGTGAAATCCCGATGCGATCCGCCTTACGCCGTCCAGCAGGCGTGTAAACCGCCATGCGCATCCGCATGCCTCCCCTTCCCCGTGGCGGCGCTCTTCTGTCGGAGGCCAGCTCATTACAAGAGGCCGATGGATGAACGAGCTTACACCGCCAGACTATTTGTCTTTGCCTATCGGCCTATAAAGCTCGGCTATAAACGGCGCCTCTGCACTTCGGGTCTGGTCAACTATGCCGCGTTGCGTCGCACGGAGACGCCGACGCCCAGCTTCGCCCGAAGGGTGTTGGGGTGGCCCCCGCGCTTGTGACGCCTTTCCGCAGCAGAAGCGGCGTCTGCTCAGGTCGCGTTGCAAACCCAACCGGTGCGACTCGGCGGTCGCCGGATCAGGACGTGATCTTATCGAGAAGTTCACCCAGCAACAGCCGTTCGCCGGGCGTGAGAGGAGCCAGCTCCTGGATGCGGGAGCGGAGCGCGACGGCGGTGGCCGACACGCCGCTGGCGGCGGCCGATGCGCCCTCCTCTGTCAGCGCGGCGATGACCGCGTCGCGCGCGGCTGCGGAAAGGCCCGGGTCACGCCGCTCGACAGGGTCCTCAAGCAGGGTCATCACCGTTCCGATCGCTGCGGCCTGAACTAGCGACACCGCCCTGGCTTCCGAAGTGCGCAGCCGTCCGGCCCTGGCGACCGCGTGGACCTGGGCGCGGAGCATGGCCAGACCCGACTCCTGCGCCGCCGACGGCGGGCCCTCGCGGCCCGGCGCGTTGATGATGGCGAACACGGCGGGCTCGGCGAGCCCGAAGGCGATGTGGGCGTCGAAGGAGTCGCGAAGCGCCTGCACCGGATCGGCGCTCGGCGCGCTGTACGACTTGGAGGCGACGTAGGCGGCCAGCCTGTGCTCGGCGAGCGCTTCGAGCAAGCCCCGCTTGTCGCCGAACTGCCGGTACAGCACGGGGGCCTGCACGCCTGCCGCCGAAGCCACGGCGCGGGTGGTGAGCGCGGAGACGCCTCCCTCGGCCACGAGCCGGGCCGCCGCCTCCAGGATGCGTGCGCGCAGGGCCGAGCGACCGTCCGCATCGGGCGGATCTGGTTCGGCCGGGTCTGGGTTCGGCGGGTCGCGGGCGGCCATGCCTGCTCTTATCGCTTCGGACACGATCGGGCCATTCGGACCTTGCGCCTGTCGATATCGATGATGCATCTAATTTCACATCATTGATAACGGAAAGAGCCATGATCGTCGTCACAGCGCCCACCGGCAACATTGGCCGCCACGTCGTCCAGCACCTGATCGGCGGAACCGAGCCCCTGCGCATCGTGGCGCGCGACCCCTCCAAGCTGCCCGCACAGGTGCGCGAGCGTGCGGAGGTGGTGGAGGGGTCCCACGGCGAGGCCTCGGTCATCGACAAGGCGCTGGAGGGCGCCGATGCGCTGTTCTGGCTCGCCCCGCCCGACTCCAAGAAGACGCTGGAAGCCGCTTACATCGACTTCACCCGGCCCGCCGCGGACGCCATCCGCCGTCACGGCGTCGGCCATGTGGTGAGCGTCACCGCGCTCGGACGCGGCACCCCCTGGGAAGGCAAGGCGGGGCTGGTCACCGC
>CAXUCS010000189.1:0-5358 GCA_964249365.1 uncultured Caulobacteraceae bacterium
ACCCAACCCTCCCCCCTCGAAGGGGAGGGCTCAGACACCCGCACGCCCTTACTCCGCCGGCTCCGGCTGGCGGGCCGGAGCCGCGCCGGGGCCGGTGACGGAGGCGGTGGTCTGGCTGTTCGTCCCGCGGGACTGTGCGCCGGCCTCCTCCGGCGAGGTGCGCTTGGGCCCTTCGACCGCACGGCGCTGCATCAGCTCCTCCGGGGAGAAGTCGTCCACGTCGATGACCTCCGCCACCGCCGCGTCCGCCTCCTTCAGCCGGACGGCTTCTCCCTCGCTCACGAGGCCGCGTTCCTGCCCGGTCTTCCAGCTCTTCACCCTGGCCTTGCGCAGCCGGTCGTGGATGGGCTGCGTCTCCACCGTGAGGCGGAAGGCGTTGAGGAGCTGGCCCACCGCCTCGTCCCCGCCGCCGACATAGACGCCGTCGACCAGCCGGTCGCGCGTGGGGTTCGGCTCCAGGAGGATGTCGGCGCAGGTGCGGATCAGGGGGTCCGACGGGCCGCGCACCTTGGGCCCGATCGGCAGGATGCAGAACCGGAGCAGGCCCGCCGCCAGCCGGTTCGGCAGGTTGGCGAACACCTCGTCGAAGGTCGCCTCTATGGTCGCCGAGCCCCGCACCATGACGTAGTCCAGCAGCGGGAGGTCCGCCTCCTGCCGGCCCTCGTCCTCCCAGCGCTTCAGCGCGGCGGAGAGGAAGTACATCTCCGACAGGATGTCGCCGAGCCGGGCGGAGAGGAGTTCGCGCCGCTTCAGGGCGCCGCCGAGCGTCAGGAGCGCCATGTCGCTGGTCAGCGCGAAGGCGGCGGAGTAGCGCCCGAGCTTCCTGTAATACTTGCGCGCCGCGCCGGCGTCCGGCGCCGGCGCGAAGGCGGCGCTGGTCCAGCTGCGGGCCGTGGCGCGGAACAGCGTCGCCATGGTGTGGGCGACGTGGCGCCAGAACACCTGGTCGAACTGGTCGAGGCCGCGTTGGCGGTTGGCGTCGCCGAGCGCCAGGATCTCCTTGAGCATATAGGGGTGGGAGCGGATCGCCCCCTGGCCGAAGACGATAAGGCTCCGGGTCAGGATGTTCGCCCCTTCCACCGTGATCCCCACGGGCACTGAGCGGTAGCTGGCGCCGAGGTAGTTCTTCGGCCCGTCGATGACCGTCTTGCCGCCGTGCACGTCCATGGCGTCGGTCAGCGAGACGCGCATCATCTCGGTGGCGTGCAGCTTCATCAGCCCGCTGATCACCGACGGGTGACGGCCCTGGTCCAGCCCCGCGCAGGTCAGGCGGCGCGCGGCGTCGACCGAATAGGCGTTGGCGGCGATGCGGGCGAGCCGCTCCTGGATGCCCTCGAACTTGCCGATGGGCGTGCCGAACTGCTGGCGGATGCGGGCGTAGGCGCCGGTGGTCAGCGCCGCCATGGAGGCCGCCGCTCCCGACTGCGCCGGGAGCGAGATGCCACGCCCCGCGGCCAGCGCCGTCATCAGCATCCGCCAGCCCTGGCCGACGCGCTCGGGCCCGCCGATCACGTTCTCCAGCGGCACGAAGACGTCGCGGCCGAAGTTCGGGCCGTTCTGGAACATCTGCATGGCCGGCAGGTGGCGCCGCCCGATCTCCACGCCGGGCGTGTCGGTGGGGATCAGCGCGCAGGTGATGCCGAGGTTTTCCCGCTCGCCGAGGAGATGCTCGGGATCGCGGAGCTTGAAGGCGAGGCCCAGCACCGTGCAGACGGGGCCCAGCGTGATGTAGCGCTTGTGCCAGTTCAGCTTCATGCCGAGCACGCGCTCGCCCTTCCACTCGCCGTAGCAGACCTCGCCGTGGTCGATCATGGCGGCGGCGTCGGAGCCGGCTTCCGGGCTCGTCAGGCCAAAGGCGGGGATGTCGCGCCCGTCCGCCAGCCGCGGCAGCCAGTAGTTCCGTTGCGCGTCGGTGCCGAAGCGCATCATCAGCTCGCCCGGGCCCAGGCTGTTGGGCACCATGACGGTGACCGCGCCCGGGATGGAGCGGGTGGAGAGCTTCTTCACCACTTCGGCATGGCCGTAGTTGGAGAAGCCGAGGCCGCCGTACTGTTTGGGGATGATCATGCCCAGGAACTTGTGCGTCTTCATGAACGCCCAGGCCTCGGGCGGCAGGTCGCCAAGCTCCCAGGTGATCTTCCAGTCGTCCAGCATGGCGCAGAGCTCTTCGACCGGCCCGTCGAGGAAGGCCTGCTCCTCCGCGCTCAGCCGTGCGGGCGGGGTATCGAGCAACACCGACCAGTCGGGGTTGCCCGTAAAGAGTTCGGCGTCCCACCAGACGTCGCCCGCCTCGATGGCGTCGCGCTCCGTCTCCGACAGCGCAGGCATGACGCCCTTGGCCCACTGGTAGAGCGGTGCGGTCAGATAGTCGCGACGAAGGTGGAGAGCCATGACGGACGCCTCTTGAACTGCCAGGGTAAACGGGCGAACGGCCGAGCGGTTCTCCCCGGCCTCACCCTTACGTCAGCCCGTCATCCGCCTGCAGCGACCAGCAGGGCGGCGATCATGAGCCCCGCCCGCGGCGCCGCCAGCCGGGTCGCGCCGCTGCGTAGCTCCACCGCGAGCGCCGCGCCCGAGGCGGCCAGCACGACGCCCGCGCCGAGCCGGCGGGTCGGTCCGAGCAGCATGAGGAGGCCGCCGGCGAGTTCGCCCGCTCCGATGCCCTGCCGCTCCTCCTCCGACCAGTCGAGGTCCTTGACCAGCGCCTCGTAGGACGGCGGGCGGGCGAGCTTGGCGACGCCGGCGGCGAGGAGGGTCAGGCCGGCGGCGGAGGCGATGAGCTTCATGGGGCGGGGTCCTGGCTGGGGTGTGCAGGTGGAACCCTCGTCGCCCCGGACCCGGTTCCCGGCCGCTCCTCAGCCGGGCGCGAGCGAGCGGAACAGTTCGGCGAGCGCCAGGGTGGAGAAGGGCTTCTCCAGCACGTGGTCCACCGCTTCAGCCGGGCACTCCTCCGGCACGGCGGTGATGAAGATGGCGGGGATCGGCCCGTGCTCGGCCAGGATGGCGCTGACCGCCTGCGGCCCCGAGCCGGTGGCGAGCATCACGTCGGAGATGATCACCGCGGGCCGGCTTTCCCGGGCGCAGCGGAGCGCGGCGCGCTCCGTGTCGGCGAAGCTGAAGGAGGTCGCGCCCGCGTTGGACACGGTCGACTGGATGTCGGTCGCCGCGATCGCGTCGTCCTCGATGATCAGCACGTGGCACATGACATGGCCTTTCGCTGGAGGGCCGGGAGCTCTTGAGCGGCGGAGAACGCGCGAGCGGTCCTGGACCCTGGGTGGCGAAGCAGTGGAATGGCGGCGGAGGCTCGCCTCCGGCCTGGTCAGACGTAACATATGAAGACAGGGATGTGCGGCATCATCTTGGCGGTGCAGGTCGCGTCCTGGCGAAGCCCGGATCCTCGGAAGGGTCCGCACCCGGCGAGGTCCATGCCCTGGCCCGACGGTTGCAGCCGCCCGTCCTCGCCGTCCCGCCTCGGGAGCGGCCGGGACCGCCGCCGATGACCGCCTCCGCGCCCGCCCTGCGATGCCGCCCGATCGGCGAGGAGGACCTGCCGGCGGTTGCGGCGTTTCTGGCGGAGGGGTTCCCCGACCGGTCGCGGGCGTACTGGGCGCGGGCGCTGGAGGTGCTGCGCGGTCGCGAAGCGCCTGAGGCCTATCCGCGCTACGGGCTCCTGCTGGAGGCGGACGGCGCCTGCGTGGGCGCGGTCCTGCAGATCTATTCGCGCATCGTCGAGGGCGGCGAGGCGAGCGTGCGCTGCAACCTTTCCAGCTGGTTCGTCCGGCCGGCCTTCCGGAGCCACGCGGCGCTGCTGGTCTCCCGGGCGCTTCGCCACAAGGAGGTGACCTACCTCAACGTCTCGCCGGCCGCTCACACCTGGCCCATCCTGGAAGCGCAGGGCTACCGCCGCTACAGCGAAGGGCAGGTGGCGGCCTTGCCGCTCCTGTCGCTGCGGGGCTTCGGCGCCCGCGTGCGCGCCTATACCTCCGATGCGCGTGGCCTGGACGCGGAGACGGCGGCGATCCTGGATGCGCATCGCGCGCTTGGGCTGATGGTGGTGACCTGCCGGAAGGGCGGGGAGAGCGCCGCCTTCGCCTTCCTGCCCCGCGCGGTGAAGGGCGTTGGCCGCCGGGTCGCCCAGCTCGCCTGGTGCCGGGACACCGCCAGTTTCCAGCGTTTCGCCGGCCCGCTCGGGCGCTGGCTGTTGCTGCAGGGGCTGCCCGTCGTCCTGTTCGACGCCTGCGGGCCGGCGCGCGGCCTCGTTGGTCGCTTCTTCAGGGATCGTGCGCCCAAATACTTCCGGGGTGCGCGGCCGCCGCGGCTGAACGACCTCGCCTTCACCGAGCCGGTGCTGTTCGGGGCCTAGGGGAGCGGAGCCATGGGTGCGACGGAGCGGGCGCCCCGCACGGTGGGACGGGCGGTGGTGGACCAGCTCGTGATCCAGGGCGTGCGCCACGTCTTCTGCGTGCCGGGTGAGAGCTACCTGCCGGTGCTGGATGCGCTGCGCGACAGCCCCATCACGCTCACCGTCTGCCGCAACGAGGCGGGCGCGGCCATGATGGCGGACGCGGTCGGGCGGGCGACGGGGCGGCCGGGCGTGGCCATGGTCACCCGCGCGCCGGGCGCCAGCAATGCGCTCGTCGGCGTCCACATCGCGCAGGAGGACTCCTCGCCGATGATCCTCCTCTGCGGCCAGGTCGAGAGCGGCTGGCGCGGCCGGGGCGCCTGGCAGGAGATGGACCTCCACCAGACCTTCGGCGGCGTGGCGAAATGGGTCGGCGAGATCGACGGCGCCGGCCGGGTGGGCGAGCTGATGGCGCGAGCCTTCTCCACGGCCATGTCCGGGCGCCCTGGTCCGGTGGTGATCGGCCTGCCGCGCGACGGGCTCTCGTTGCCGGACAACTCCCCCGACAGCCGGCCCGTGCAGCCGGTGGAGGGCGGGGTGGACGCCGAGGCGCTCGAGGCCCTGCGCTCGCTGCTCCTCGCCGCCGAGCGGCCGGTGATGGTGGTGGGCGGAAGCCGCTGGGACGGCGAGGCCCGCGCGGCCCTGCACCGGTTCGCGCAGGCCTGGGCGATCCCGGCGGTTACCAGCTACCGGCGCGGCCACCTCTTTGACGCCGACCACCCCTGCTACGCCGGCGACCTCGGGCTCGGGGTGAACCCCCGTCTCCTGGAGCGGGTGAGGGCGGCCGATCTCCTGCTGCTGGTCGGCGGCCGGCTCGGCGAGGTGCCGGCGCAGGGCTACCGGCTCCTGGACATCCCCGCGCCCGCCACGCGCCTGGTCCACATCCACCCCGATCCGGACGAGATCGGACGGGTCTACCAGCCCACCCTCGCCATCCCCGCTGCGCCGCGCCGCGC
>CAXUCS010000190.1:0-5348 GCA_964249365.1 uncultured Caulobacteraceae bacterium
CCACCACTGCGCCGGGCCCGTCGTAGCCGGAGGCCGGATCGAGCAGGCGGGCGTTGACCAGCGCGAAGGGTCGGCTCACGGCGCGCTGCTCCGGCGGAACGCGAGGCTCGCCAGCACCGCCATTCGGGCGGCGACCCCCATCTCGACCTGGTGCTGGATCAGGCTGAGGCCCGGGTCATCGGCGATGCCCGAATCGATCTCGACGCCGCGGTTCATCGGCCCGGGATGCATGACGCGGACCCGGGCGGAGGCGAGCGCCAGCTTCTCGGCGTCCAGGCCATAGTAGCGGAAGTATTCGCGAGTGGAGGGTATGAAGGCCCCGTCCATCCGCTCCAGCTGCAGGCGCAGCATCATCACGACATCGGCCCCGGCGACGCCCTCGCGCATGTCGTGGTGGACGCTCGGACCCCAGTCCGCCGCGCCGGCGGGGATCAGGGTCGGCGGCCCCACCAGCCGGACCTCCGCGCCGAGCAGCTGGAGAAGCGCGACGTTGGAGCGGGCCACGCGGCTGTGAAGGACGTCGCCGCAGATCGCCACGGTGAGGCCGCCGACGTCCCCGAAGGCGCGCCGCAGCGTCAGCGCGTCCAGGAGCGCCTGTGTGGGATGGCCGTGCGAGCCGTCGCCAGCGTTGACGACGCTGCAGCTGACCTTCTGCGCCAGAAGCGCAGCGGCGCCAGAGGCGGAATGTCGTACCACCAGCAGGTCCGGCTGCATGGCGTTCAGAGTCACGGCCGTGTCGATAAGCGTCTCGCCCTTGGTGACCGACGAGGTGCGTGGGGCCATGTTCACCGTGTCGGCGCCCAGACGCTTTGCCGCCAGTTCGAAGCTCGACTGAGTGCGGGTGGACGCTTCGAAGAAGAGGTTCACCAGGGTCGAGCCGCGGAGCAAGGCTAGCTTCTTGTCGCGCTGGCGGTTCAGCGCCACGAAGGCGTCTGCGAGGTCCAGCAGGGCGTCGGCGGTAGGCCGGTCCAGCCGGTCTACGCCCAGAAAGTGCGGCTGGGGAAAGGCGAAGAGGCGGGTCCTGATTGCGGCCTCGACCCCGTCGCCGCCCTGTCGCGCCTCGGCCATGGCCGGCGCTTCTAGGCGGCGTGGAAGCGCAGCGCCACCCCGTTCATGCAGTAGCGCAGCCCGGTGGGCTGGGGGCCGTCGTCGAAGACGTGGCCAAGATGGCCGCCGCAGCGGCTGCAGTGGACCTCCGTTCGCGGGATCATCATGGCGTAGTCCTGCTTGGTCCCAACCGCACGCGCCAGCGGCGCGTAGAAGCTCGGCCAACCCGTGCCGCTTTCGAACTTCGTCTGGGAACTGAACAGCGGCTGGTCGCAGCCGTCGCAGCTGAAGACGCCCTTCCGGTGCTCGTTAAGGAGCGGGCTGGTCTCCGGCGCCTCCGTCTGCTCCTCCCGCAGGACGGCGAAGGCGGCTGGACTGAGCCGCGTGCGCCATTGCGCAGGGCTGAAGGCGATCGGGTAGGTTGTCGCCGCCCGGGCCGGCGAGCAGGCGTTCAAACCCGTCGCGGTCAGCACGAAGGCTCCTGCGCTGGCTAACAGGGCGCGGCGGTCGATGCGATCTCTCTGCATGACAGGGATATAGGTCGGCCCGGGAGCGCGCGCACCTGTCTCGCCCGCATGGAAGTGATCTGTACGCCTCAGTTTGACTGACGGAACGTCGCCGCCCGTTCCACCTGAGCGATCTGGAGCGCCGATGCTATTCGCCTGTTAGGCGGCGCGAGCGGTGGAGCATGGCCAAGGTCCCGAGCCCGAGCGAGACGAGGGCGGTGGCGACGCCCAGCCGCAGGTGCGTGTCGTTCAGGGTCAGGGCGTGAGCCTTCGCGCGACCTCCGAAGCGGCCGCGGGCTCCGACATCCGCCTTCACCGGAGCGTAGAGGTTGTCAGGCCGACCGAGCGCCTCCGAAGCCGAGGTTATCTGGCCGTTCCAGGCGGTTCGCGAGAGGATGCGGTCCAAGACGGGAGGAAAGACCATCTCGCCCACGATGGCCTGGATAGCGCTGCCGCCGACCCAGAGCTCGCGCGGGCGCTCGCGCACGGCGCGCCACGCCGCCTCCGCCGCCACGTCGGGATCGAACACGTCGCCCACGGGCTGGTACTTGTTGCGGAACAGATTCCTGGCCCAGTCGAACTGGAGGGTGTTCATGCCGGGCATCTGCAGCATGGACAGGGTGACGCCCGAACCCTGGTGGATCAGCTCGGCGCGGAGCGAGTCGGTGAAGCCGCGGATGGCGAACTTGGCCGCGCAGTAGGGCGACTGCAGCGGGATGGCGCGGTAGGCGAGCGCGGAGCCGACCTGGATGATGGCGCCGCGGTTGACCGGGCGCATGACCGCCAGCGCCGCCTGGGTGCCGTGGACATAGCCCATCAGGGTCACGTCCATCACCCGGCGGAAGTCGGCGGCGGCCACGTCCTCGAACGCGCCTACCACCGTCGCCATGGCGCAGTTGATCCAGGCGTCGATCCCGCCCCAGGCCTCGACCACCCGGTCGCGGGCCGCCTTCACCGCCGCCTCGTCGGACACGTCGGTGGGCACGACCAAGGCTTGGCCGCCGCTCGCCTCGACCTCGCGCCGGGCGACTTCCAGCCGGTCGGGGTCGCGCGACAGCAGCGCCACGCGCCATCCCTCCCGGCCGAAGCGAGCCGCGATCGCGCGGCCGGCCCCGGCCCCGGCCCCGGTGACCACCACGATTGGAGCGCGACCGCCCATGATCTCTCCAAACCAGCGAGGGGGTAAGCCGGCAGGAGGATGCCCGTTCCGCCGCCGCGCGCCGCCTCAGGCCAGCTCCTCCTCAAGCGCGGCGAGGCGGGCGGCCTGGTCGTCGGCCATCAGCGCCGCCACCACCTCGTCCAGCGCCTCGCCCTCCATGACCTTGGGCAGGTTGTAGAGGGTCAGGTTGATGCGGTGGTCCGTCACGCGTCCCTGGGGAAAGTTGTAGGTGCGGATGCGCTCGGAACGGTCGCCGGAGCCGACCTGCTCCTTCCGCGCCGCCGCGCGGTCGGCGTCGAGCTGGCCGCGCTGAGCGTCGTACAGCCGCGCCTTCAGGACCTTCATGGCCTTGGCGCGGTTCTGGTGCTGGCTCTTCTCGGAAGAGGTGACGACGATCCCCGTCGGCAGGTGGGTGATCCTCACCGCCGAGTCGGTCTTGTTCACGTGCTGGCCGCCCGCGCCGGAGGAGCGATAGGTGTCGATGCGGATGTCGGCGTCGGCGACCTCGATCTCCACGTCCTCCGGCTCCGGCAGCACGGCCACGGTGGCGGCCGAGGTGTGGATGCGCCCTTGCGTCTCGGTGGCGGGCACGCGCTGGACGCGGTGAACGCCGCTCTCGAACTTCAGCCGGCCGAACACACCCTCGCCGGTGACCGACGCGACCACCTCCTTGTAGCCGCCAGCTTCGCCCTCCGAGGCGTCCTCCAGCTCCAACCGCCAGCCCCGGGCCGCGGCGTAGCGGCTGTACATGCGGAACAGGTCGCCGGCGAACAGCGCCGCTTCGTCTCCGCCCGTGCCCGCCCGCACCTCCAGGATGGCGGAAGCGTTCTCGTCGCGATCCCTGGGGGCCAGCAGCAGGGCCACGTCCCGCTCGATCCCGGGCAGGCGGGCGTCGAGCCCGGCGATCTCCTCGCGGGCCAGCGCGACCATCTCGGGGTCGGCGGTCATTTCGAACAGCGCCTCGCGCTCGTCGCGGGCGCGGGCGAGGCCGGCCACCGCCTCCGCCACCGGACGCAGTTCCGCGTGCTCGCGCGCCAGCCGCACGATCTCCGCACCGCCCGAGGCTGAGGCCATGCGCGCCTCGACCTCGCGGAAACGCTCGAGCACGGCTTGGAGCTTGGCCTGGGGCAGGTGCATGGCCGGGCGATATGGAGCGCGGCCGGCGCGGCGTCCAGCCGCTCCCGAGCCCCGCCTCACACCGTGCAGGTGAGCATGCGCTCGGCCGGCAGCCGGCGTGCGGCCCTGTTCTCCTGCCGCAATCGGGCGAGGACCGGCTCAAAGTTTTTGGCAGACAATGTTCAGGGGTGTAAGGCCGCCCCGACGGGAATAATGAAGCACACCGCTGCCGCAAATATCTGAACAGCCAGCAAGAACCAGAACTGCGCCGGATGCGTGTCACGGGGCCACCACTCTCGATAGGGCAGGAAGGTCGGCCAAAACACAGCTTTCCGTGGCCATTCAGCTCTAATCGCTAAAGCGAGAACTAAGCTGGTCATCCAGAAGAGAAAGAAGCCGCTCACGTTCAGCCCTCGCCTCCGCGCCAGGGCTGCTCAGCCTACAAGAGCTCGTCAAGCGCCGGTCTCCATCCGCCTATGGCAGGGGGACGGCAAGTCCGCTTCCAGGCGACGCCGGATCAGTCCGCATAAGCCTTCAGCGCCTCCAGGCAGAGCTCCAGGCCGGTGATGTCGCCCTGCGGGTCGGGAGTGACGATCACGAACAGGCGGCGCGCCTCCGCCCACAGCAGGGCGGCTTCGGGCAGATCGAGGTCCTCTATCCGACAGCCTTCGCCGTCGCGCCACACGCCCTCCGCGTCCACCGCTGCGCCGAGCCAGGCCTCCACCCGGGCGCGGTACTCCGCATCCCCTTCGTCCTCCACGTTGAGGTAGGCCAGGACCGGCTTGCCGAGCGCGCTGGCGAAGCCGAGCTCGAAGGCGGTGGCTCCGTCGCACCCCGGGCCGCGCCAGGGCGTCAGGTTGGCCACCACCGCGTCGCTCGCCCTGAGGTTCGCCAGCGCTCCGGCATAGATTTCGCGCGCCCGCAGCTCGCCGTTCCGCCCGCCTTCGGTCAGGTCGTCGCCTGCGAGCCGCGCCTCCAGCCCCTGTGCCGTGCAGGCCAGGCGCTTCCTGGCCAGGAGTTCGGCGGAGTCCGGGTAATGGAGGTCGGGACCGGCGAGGTAGAGGGTCTGGAGGCGGCGCATGACGCGGGAGCAAGCGGGCGCCGTCCCGCCGCCGTCAAGCGGGGGCGCCCGGCGCCTCCACCCAGGCGTCGAGCGAGGCCGCCTGGGCGGCGGGGTCTGCGCCCTGGAGCCGGAGCCAGCCGGGCGCCTGGTTACGGAACCAGGTCAACTGGCGCTTGGCGAACTGGCGGGTGGCGCGCTGCGCGCTCTCCAGCGCCTGCGCCCGCGTCGAGCCGCCCTCAAGGCAGGCGGCGAACTCACGCACGCCGAGCGCCTTCATGGCGGGCAGGTCGGGCGGCAGCCGGCGGCGGAGGAGGGCCGCGACCTCCTCCAGCGCGCCGTCCTCCATCATGCGCTCCAGCCGGGCGTCGCAGCGGGCGTAGAGCGCCGGCCGCGCCTTGGCGAAGCGGTCGAGCACGCGCTGCGGGCCGATCAGGTAGAGCACGCTGCGCTGCTGCAG
>CAXUCS010000191.1:0-5102 GCA_964249365.1 uncultured Caulobacteraceae bacterium
GCCGCGGCCGGTTCTCCGCCCCGGATAGAGGACGCCGACCCATGGCCCAGCACGACACCCCCGCCCACTCCGGCAAGGCCATCGCGGGCCTGCGGGTGGAGCCCTACACGCACGGCGGGATGGTGGTGACCTCCCCGGCGGTGAGCGAGGACGGGCGGCTCGACCCCGTCCACTCCGCGAAGGGGGACGACACCACTCCCGCCAAGCAGTGGACGCGCGTGCTGGAGGCGGAGAGCTACGTCCTGGTGGTGGAGGACCCCGACGCCCCCCGGGCTGAGCCGGTGATCCACTGGGTGATGTGGGACATCCCCGGCAAGGCGACCGAACTCCCGGCCAACCTCGGCTCTGCGACGCATCCCGAGGCGATGAAGGAGGCGACCCAGGGGCTCAACAGCCACGGCGCCCACGGCTGGATGGGCATGGCCCCGCCCCCGGGCGGGGGCGTGCACCGCTACCATTTCCAGATCTTCGCGGTGAACAAGCGGTTCGGCCTGCGCCCCGACACCACCCTGGAGCACCTGGTGGAGGCGCTGAAGGGCTGCACCGTCGCCAAGGGCGAGCTGGTCGGCCTCTACGAGATACCCGACCTCGCCGCCGGCTCGTAAGGGGCGTCGCCACCCTGGGGCGATCATGACGGAAAGTTAATGCCGCGAACCTCTGCATGGGGCTCAAGAGTCGTGCTTATCCAACGGAGCTGAGCAGTGATGAGTAGGGGTTTGTGGCTGGCCGCCGGCTGTGCGGTCGCGGCGCTGGCGAGTGCGGCATCGGCAGGGACGGCGACGGACGCGCTTCCGCCCACGCCCCACTACGGGAGCTGGGGCTTCGACCTCGCCGGCGAGACCCGGGCGGTGAAGCCGGGCGACGACTTCTTCCAGTACGCGGACGGGACGGCGGTGTCCGAGATCACCATCCCGCCCGACCGCTCCAGCTACGGCGCCTTCGCCCAGCTCGCGGAACTGTCGGAAGCGCGCGTGCACGCCATCCTGGACGGGGCGGCGGCCACCGCGCCCGCCGAGCCCACGACCTCGCCGGAGAAGATCGGCGCCTTCTACCGCGCCTTCATGGACCAGGCGCGGGTCGAGGGGCTGGGGGCCAAGCCGCTCGCCCATGACCTGGACCTCGTGCGCGCCGCGCCGGACCGGGCCGCGCTCGCGGCCCTGATGGGGCGCCAGAACGACGGCTTCTTCGCCAGCCTGGTGGACGTCTCCATCGAGTCCGACAACAAGGACCCGGACCACTACGCGGTCAGCCTCTCCCAGAGCGGGCTCGGCCTGCCCGACCGGGAGTTCTACCTCCAGCCGAGCTTTGCGGCGAAGAAGGCGCTCTACCAGGCCTACGTCGCCCGGATGCTCGGGCTGGTCGGCTGGAGCGACCCGTCAGGCTACGCCGCCAAGATCGTCGCCTTCGAGACGCAGGTCGCCCAGGTCAGCCTGCCCAAGGAGGACGAGCGCGACCCCGACCGGCTCTACAACCCCATGACCGTGCCCGAGCTGGCGGCGGCCGATCCGGGCTTCGACTGGCGCCCGTTCCTCCAGGCGGCGGACCTCGGGGGCGTCCGCCGGCTGATCGTGGGCGAGACGGACGCCATCCACCGGATCGCGGCCCTCTACCAGGCCACCCCGCTCGACGTGCTCAAGGCCTGGCAGGCCTTCCACGTGGCCGACGCGGCCGCGCCCGTGCTTTCCACGCCCTTCGTGGAGGCCAATTTCGAGTTCCACGCCAAGGGGCTGTCGGGCCAGCCGCAGATCCAGGCGCGCTGGAAGCGCGGCGTGCACGTCGTCAGCGCCGGCATGGGCGAGGCGGTGGGCCAGATCTATGTCGCCCGCTACTTCCCGCCGGAGTCCAAGGCCAAGATGCAGGCGCTGGTGGCCGACCTGAAGACCGCCTTCCGCCACCGCCTCGAAAACCTGACCTGGATGGCTCCCTCCACCAAGGCGGAAGCGCTGAAGAAGCTGGACGGCTACACGATCAAGATCGGCTATCCCGACCACCTCCGCGACTACTCCGGCCTCGTCATCCGCTCCGACGACCTCGCCGGCGACGTGGAGCGGGCGCAGGCCTTCGAGTGGGCCCGCCAGGTCCGCCGGCTGAACGGTCCGGTGGACCGGAGCGAATGGGGCATGACCCCCCAGACGGTGAACGCCTACAACAACCCGGTCTGGAACGAGTGGTCTTCCCCGCCGCCATCCTGCAGCCGCCCTTCTTCGACCCCCACGCCGATCCTGCGATCAACTACGGAGCGATCGGGGGCGTGATCGGCCACGAGATGACCCACGGCTTCGACGACGCGGGCCGCAAGTTCGACTCCACGGGACGGCTGCGCGACTGGTGGACGGCGGACGACGCCAAGCGGTTCGAGGCGCGCGCGGCGCGGCTCGGCGCGCAGTACGACAGCTATTCGCCCCTTCCGGGCGCGCACGTGAACGGCAAGCTGACCATGGGCGAGAACATCGCCGATTCCGGCGGGATCAACCTCGGCCTGGACGCCTATCATGCCTCGCTGCACGGGCAGGCCGCCCCGGTCGTGGGCGGCTACACCGGCGACCAGCGGGTGTTCCTGGGCTGGGCGCAGGTCTGGCGGGGCAAGACCCGCGACGACGCGCTCCGCCAACGGCTGGTGGTGGACCCGCACTCGCCCGAGATGTTCCGGGTGAACGGCGTGGTGCGCAACGTGGACGGCTGGTACTCCGCCTTCGCGGTCAAGCCGGGCGACGCCCTGTACGTCGCGCCGGACCAGCGCGCCTATATCTGGTGACGCCGGGCTCGCCCCACCCGCCGCATCGTGGGCAGGGGCGAGCCGGAAGGTGAGAGCCGGATGTGGCCGCCATGTCACAGCCCGCCGGCCGACTTCCGCGCGCGTCATGGATGCTCCGCATCGGTTTTGACGCCGTGGTGGATTCCGCCATGCCCGGAAATGCAAAAGACCCGCCGCATCATGCTGCGGCGGGTCAAACTTCATCCGTCGAGCGGAAAAGGGGGGCGTTTCCTCCCTGAAACGCCGGGGGTTCTAGCGTCTGAGCGCCGTAACCCTCGCAAATAAGACAGAACGGCAAAACCTGAGGCGAGTCAACGCATGTTGTTGGACGACACAGGCGACGTCACCCGAAAGTCGCTCCCGGGCCAAGATGATTTTGCCGTCAAAGATAAAACCGTTGCTGAGGACCCGACGCCATGGCTGAAGCGCGACTGAAGCGGCGGCCCCGGCGACCGGTGGCCTTCCTCGTGACGGCGGCGGTGTGCACGCTGGTGGCGGCGGGAGGGGTGTTGGCGCTGTTCAGCCTCGCCCCGCCCTGAGCCGCGTCTGGGCCGCCTCTGGTCGGAGGCGGCTCAGCGGTACTGCTGGATGCGCGTGGTGCGTAGGCCCTGCATGCCGTGCCGCTCGATCGACTGCTGCCAGCCGGCGAACTCCTCGTCGGTCAGCCTGTAGCGCCGGCAGGCGTCTTCCACGCTGAGGAGGCCGCCGCGAACCGCCGCCACCACCTCGGCCTTGCGCCGGATCACCCAGCGCTGCGTGTCGGCGGGCGGCAGGTCTTCGAGCGTCAGCCGCGCCCCGGTCGGGCCGACCACATAACGCTCGCCCCTGGCGTCCACCCGTTGCGCTTGGAGCATTTTTCTATGCCCTCCCCGTCACTTCCATGCGTGACATTAGCGCGGCTGGCATAACGTGCTCCTAACGGCTCTAGTAAAGATAGCCATAACTCAAGTGTCTCTTTCTGGCACAGCCCGGCGCGTTAAGATGTTAACGCGAAGCGGAGGGTATCTGCTTTCATCACTGGATGATGCTGACCAATTGCTGCAGCATCTGATCGGCCGTTGTCAGTATCTTGGTCGACGCCGCATAGGCCTGCTGGGTGACGATGAGGCCGGCGAACTGTTGCGACAGGTCCACGGTGGAGGCCTCGAGCGTCGAGGGCGAGATGTCGCCCGCCCCGCCCGTACCGGCGGCCTTCAGGTTGTAGGTCCCGCTGGCGCTGGAGACCTGGTAGTTGTCGCCGGACACGGAGGTCAGGCCGTCCGGGTTCTGGAAGGTCGCCACCGCCACCTGCGCGATCCTGCGGGTCACCCCGTTGTCGTAGGCGGCGGTGACGTAGCCCTGGTCGTCTATGCTGACGTTGGTCAGGTTGCCGAACTGGGTGCCGTTGGTGTCCACCGCCTGGGTGACGGAGTCGGACGCCACCTGGGTCAGGCCGCCCAGCGAGTTGGACAGGTCCAGCGCCACCTTCTGCGGGCTCTGCAACCCCAGCGCGCTGGCCCAGTCGACATCCAGGGCGGCGGAAGGGCTGGCGCCCAGGACGTTGTTTCCGTCCGCGTCCGTGAGGCTGGAAGCGGCGGCGTCAAGGTTGCCGGTGGCGTCGAACACCAGCGTGCCGGCGGCGACCTGCCCGCTGGCGCTGGCCACCTCCGAGCCGGAGGCCGAGACGGGGGCGACCAGCTCCGCCTGCCAGGTGTTGGCGGCGGTCTTCACCACGTCCAGCGAAAGCGTGTGCTGGCCGCCCTGGCTGTCCGACACGGGCAGGGAGATGGTGAAGTCCGGCTTGGTCCCGCTGGCGCCGGCGCTCTGGGCGTAGGCGGCCATGCTGTTGGTGGTGGCGTTGTAGCCCGCCGCGTCGGCGTCCACCGCCTGGGCCGAGTTGAGGTTGGCGTTGATGGACATCTGGGTGGTGGCGCTGACCGCCCCGCCCGAGCCGCTCGCCCCGCCCACGTTCACCGTCTGCAGCGCCGCGACGCTGGACGGGTCGATGGTGATCGTCCCGTCCGCATTGACCGGCCAGCCCTGGAGATAGCCGCCCGCCGCGTTCATCAGGTTGCCGTTTGCGTCCACCGTGAAGGAGCCGGCGCGGGTGAAGTTGCGGGTGTCGGTGACGGAGGGCTCGGCCGAGGGCGTGGTGACGAAGAAGCCGCTCCCCTGATCGCCAGGTCGGTGTTGGAGCTGGTCTGGGTCAGGTCGCCCTGCTGGTTCACAAGCTGGCCGGACTGGGCGAGCACGCCGCCGGTCGCATCGCCGTCGGTATGCGAGACCCGGGCGCTGGCGATGGTCAGGCCGCCCCGCAGGTTGACCTCGCGGATCGGGCGCCACAGGAAATCGGCGTCCACGCCCTTGC
>CAXUCS010000191.1:5112-5347 GCA_964249365.1 uncultured Caulobacteraceae bacterium
GCTGGTTCACCAGCTGGCCGGGCTGGGCGAGCACGCCCCCGGAGTCGTAGTCGTAGCCGCCGTCCACCGAGGAGTTGGGGACGATGTCGCCGAACTCGGTGTCCTCGGTCTTGTAGCCGACGGTATTGGCGTTCGCGATGTTGTTGGAGATCGCCGCCAGCGCCGAGGACTGGGCGAGGAGGCCGGAGACGCCGGTGAGGAGCGCGCTGTTGATGCTCATGGGAGGGGCCTTGGG
>CAXUCS010000192.1:0-4859 GCA_964249365.1 uncultured Caulobacteraceae bacterium
GTGCGCCTCAGCGGCCATGGGCGAGCCCCCCGAGCTGAGCCTGGAGCCGGGGCGCGCCGCCTGCCAGCGCCAGCCACGGCCCGCCCATGGCCAGGAGCGCCAGCGCCGCCGGTCCAAGGCAGCCGCTCCCGAAGGCCGGCGCGAGCAGCCAGACCTGATAGCTGAGGAGGCCGAGGAGGCAGGCGGCGCCCGCCCCTGCGAGAGCCCGGTGGGTTCCGAAGGCGCGGCGGATGGCGAGCAGGACGAGCGCGGCCAAGCCGCAGGCGAGCGAGACCCAGACCAGAGCCTGCCATCCGTCACGCACCCGCAGCACGTACCAGCCGTCGAGCGGCGGCCGGTCCCCGTACCAGACGACGAGGTAGCTCATGAACTCGAGGTAGGTCAGGCCGACCAGCGTCGCCAGGAGCAGGCCCGCCACGTCGCCGGAGTCGGGATCGGCGGCCCGGCGGCGCGACTGCAGCGCGGCCCAGCCGAAGCCGGCCATCAGCTGCTGCGTCGCGAAGGCCATGCCGAAAGCGGAGGAGGTGAAGCCCGGCTGCACCGACAGCACCCAGTCCACGCCGATCAGGCTGACCGCCAGCCCATGGAAGGCCAGCGCCAGCCCCGCGCCCAGGCGGCCGCGCGGTCCCTCGATACGGTGAAGCGACAGCGCGACCGCGCTCCAGCCGCCAAGCGCCAGGAGCGTGCGCAGCCAGAACAGCGGTGGATTCAGATAGAGACGACGCACGCCTTCCTCCACCTCCAGCGGCAGGTGCGCCCAGGGATAGATAAGGCCGAGGCCCAGCAGTACGGGCAGGACGAAGACGAGGAGGAGCGGCGTCAGCCCCGCCGCCGGCGCGAGCTCCGGCGCGAAGCCGGCGCCCCAGCGCCCGCCGGTCAGGCGATGGATCAAGAGGATGGCGAGCGGGCCGAGCGACAGCCCCGAGACGTAGAGGAAGCCGACCAGCCAGCCCTGCAGCGCCGCCGCCGGGTGGACGGCGAGCACCAGGAGCCACGACAGGAAGGCCAGCGAGCCGATGCCCATCAGGACAAGCCGGTGAGCCTTCACGCCGGCCCTCCCTGCGAACCCTTGGGCGGCCCCATGTCCGGTTCGCCCTGGCGATG
The DNA here is from genome assembly GCA_964249365.1 of uncultured Caulobacteraceae bacterium. GTDB lineage: Bacteria > Pseudomonadota > Alphaproteobacteria > Caulobacterales > Caulobacteraceae > CAHJWH01. The sequence continues at coordinate 1,105 of CAXUCS010000192.1, forward strand.
GGCGAGCTCCAGCGCGCGCATGTAGGCGATGATGGCCCAACGGTCGGCGGGCGCGATGCGCTCGGCATAGGGGTACATGACGCCATAGCCGTTGGTGATCACGGCGAAGAGGTGCTCCGGCGTGGCCTGGGCGACGCGCGCGTCCCAATAGGCGGGCGGTCGCGGGAAGCCCCGGGCCACGATAATTCCGTCGCCCGCGCCGCTCGTCCCGTGGCAGGGCTGGCACCAGATCGCGTGGCGCTCCTGCCCGCGTTCGACCAGCGCCAGGGTTGCCGGGGGCGGGACGGCGGCGGCCTGCGCGTCGGCCACGGCGGTCTGCGCGACCGTGCCGGCCGGCGGCGCCTGGGCGGAGGTCCCGTCGGCGAAGAGGGCGGCGGTCGCCTGCGGCCCGTATTTCGGCTGTTTGGTCATGGTCAGGTCGCACCCGGCCATCAGGAGGGCGGCGCCCGCGGCCAGGACGGCCCTCACAGCTCCACTTCCTCGACCCAGACCGCGCCGGCGTCGAACAGGCGCTGGCGGGCGGCGACCCGGTCGGGGCCTGCGTCGGGCGAGGGAACGGCTAGAAGGAACTGGTCCTGGCTGGCCCGCTCGAAGGGGAGATGGTCGAACAGGGGATGGTTCAGCCGGGGCAGGCCGCTCTTGAACAGGAAGGCGGCGAAGCCCGTCAGGGCGGCGGCGAGGACGCCGACCTCCACGGGCGCGATCACGAAGGCGGGCCAGCTGTTCAGCGGCCGCCCGCCCTGGTCGAACAGGTAGGCGTGGGTGGCGCTCCACCACTCGGTTGCGTACATGACGGCCGCCACGGCGAGGCCGCCTCCCAGCATCCACCACGGAATGTTGGTCGCCGGATGGTGCAGCGCCTCCGGCAGGCCCGGTACCGGATAGGGTGTGAACGCCTCCAGCGCCGGTGCGCCGGCCTCGCTCGCGCTCCTTAGCGCCTGCATCAGCGGCTCGGCCTTGGGGAAGGCGGCGAGGAGGGCCCGGCTCACGCGCCGCCCTCCGTCAGCGCCAGTTCCCGCACCTCGAACATGGAGATGGAGGGGATCACGCGGACGAACAGTAGGAAGAGGGTGATGAAGAGCCCGACGGACCCGGCCATCACGCCCCAGTCCACCACGGTCGGCCAGAACACCCGCCATAGCGTGGGCAGGTAGCCGTGGCCGAGCGTGTTCCAGATGATCAGGATGCGCTCCAGCCACATGCCGACCAGCACGCCGATGCTGACGGTGATCAGGGCCGGCAGGCTCGCGCGCATGCGCTTGAACCACAGCACCTGCGGCAGGAGCACGTTGCCGAGGATCATGAGCCAGTAGAGCAGGGCGTAATGGCCGCCGAGCGCATAGGCGAGGTAGGTCCGCTCCGCCCGCTCGCCGGAGTACCAGCTCATGAACCACTCGGTGGCGTAGCTGAAGCCCATGATGCAGGCCGCCGCCACGATGATCTTGCCCATGGCGTCGAAGTGACGGTCGGTGACCAGCGCCTTCAGGTTCAGTGCGCGCCGGATCAACGCCGCCAGGATCACCACCATGGCGAAGCCCGAGAACATCGCGCCCACCACGAAGTAGGGCGGGAACAGGCTTTCCTGCCAGCCGGGCATCAGCGAGGCGGCGAAGTCCAGCCCCACGATGGAATGGACCGAACAGACCAGCGGCACCGCCAGCGCCGCCATGGTCTTGTAGAACCCCTGGTGCAGCGCCCACTGCCCGGCCGAACCGCGGAAGCCGAGCGCGAAGGCGCCATACAGACGACGCACCAGCGGCGAGTGCGCCCGGTCGCGCAGCGTCGCCAGGTCCGGGATCACGCCGGCGTACCAGAAGATGACGGAAAACAGCAGATAGGAGAGGATGGCCCAGAAGTCCCAGACCAATGCGCTCCTCCACTGCGGCCACAGCCCCATCACGTTGGGGTAGGGCGCCAGCCAGTAGAAGAACATCGGCCGTCCGAGGTGGATGATCGGGAAGATGCCGGCGATGGAGACGCTGAACAGCGTCATCGCTTCGGCGAAGCGGTTGATCGAGGCGCGCCACGGCTGGCGGGTGAGGAGCAGCAGCGCGGAGATGAGCGTCCCGGCGTTGCCGATCCCGATCCACCAGACGTAATTGGCGATGGGGAAGCCCCAGACGATGGTGGTGTTGTTGCCGAAGACGCCGACGCCCTCGGACAGCTCCCAGCAGAGGCCGGCGAAGAAGACGGCGGTGAAGGGCAGGGCGCAGGCGAACGCGATCCACCAGCCCTTCCACTTCGTCGGCCGCAGGCTCCGCGATCCGATCACGGGCGCGGCGATCAGGGCGTTGACCGCTTCACAGGTATCGACGGAGCCGTCGATCCAGCGGTCGCGGGGGGCGGCGAGGGTCACGAGGTCACCTCCCCGCCGGCCGGACCGAGCGCAGGGTTGGGGTTGCGGACCCGGGCGAGGTAGGTTGTGCGCGGACGCGTGCCGAGTTCGCCAAGGAGCGCGTAGTGGCGAGGCTCGCTCCGCAGCGCCGCCAGACCCGAGGCGTCCTTCGTGAGATCGCCGAAGCTGATGGCGTTCGTCGGGCAGCTCGTCTGGCAGGCGGTGACGACCTCGTGGGCGCCGATCTCGCGATCCTGCTTCTCCGCGGTGCGGCGCGCGGCGCTGATGCGCTGGACGCAGTAGGTGCACTTCTCCATCACGCCGCGGGCCCGGACCGTGACCTCCGGGTTCTTCTGAGCCTTGACCGACTCGGCCCCCATGTTGGCGTAGGCCTGGTCGTGGCTGTAGCCGTAGTAGTTGAAGCGCCGTACCTTGTAGGGGCAGTTCGACTGGCAGAAGCGCGTGCCGATGCAGCGGTTGTAGACCTGGTCGTTTAATCCCTCGTGATCGTGGATGGAGGCCTCCACCGGGCACACGGGCTCGCAGGGGGCGTGCTCGCACTGCATGCAGGGCACCGGCTGGAAGGCCGGGCGGTGCTCGGCCCCGTGGCCGACGTCGTAGGCGTCGATGCGCAGCCAGTGCATGTCGCGCCCGCGCGCCACCTCGTGGGGCCCCACCACCGGCACGTTGTTCTCCGACTGGCAGGCGACCACACAGGCGTTGCAGCCGATGCAGAGCTCCGTGTCGATCACCATGGCCCAGGAGGGCGTCCAGGGCGCCGCGGGCGGCAGGAGCGTGGTGGGCTCCGGATCCTTCTCCAGCGGCGAGCGGGCGAGGGCGGGCAGGGCGGCGATCTCCACCTCCCGCGCAACGTTACGCGCCAAGCCCTCCACCCGTGTATAGGCCTGGAAGTAGGCGGCCTCCGCGTGGCCGGGAGCGCGCTCCACTGCGATCCGGCTCATCCAGGGGTTGGCAGGGTCGCGCAGCGCCGCTAAGTTCCAGCCCACCGCCGTGCCGACCGGCCCGGCTTCCTGCCGCCCGCCGCCGAGGTAGCCGCTGAGGACGCCCTGCGCCTGGCCTTCGGCGATCCGCACCGGAGCGATAACGCTACGGCCTCCACGGGTGAGCCGGACGTTGTCGCCGTTCTCCAGCTTGAGCGTCCTGGCGTCCTCCGGCGAGATCGCGAGCGTGGCGCCCCAGACCTCCGCCGTGATCGGCTTGGGGCACTCCTGCAGCCAGGCGTTCTCCGCCCACGCCCCGTCGTAGAGCGACGGGTCGGGGTCGAGCTGCAGCACGTAGCCGGACGTGGACCGGGTCGGCTGCAGCGCCACCGCTCGGACGGCGGGCGGCGCGGCGCGCGGAAGGGCGGTCCCGGCGATCACGCCGTCGGTGAGCGCCTGCGTCCAGCGCTGCTCGAAGC
>CAXUCS010000192.1:4869-5345 GCA_964249365.1 uncultured Caulobacteraceae bacterium
GCCCGGTGTCCGGCCCGCTGTCCTCGCCGCCTGCCGCGCTTCCCTGGGCCGAGCCGGGCCTTGCGGGTGCGTTCTTGCTGGTTGCGCTTCCGGCGTCGACCATCCACGTCTCGCGGACGAGGTCGCGCGCGCCCGTCCGTTCCGCACTCCCCGCGAGATGGTCCAGCACCTCCACGCGGGTGCGGCTGTCGTAGAGCGGGCGGACCAGCGGCTGGACGAGGCTCGCGGTCCCGTCCGGGGCGCGCAGGTCCCCCCAGCTCTCCAGGGCGTGGGATAGGGGCGCGCTCCACTGGCAGGAGGCGGCCGTGTCGTTGGGGTGGGTGGTGTAGTGGACGCTGAAGGGCGCACGGCGGATCGCCTCCGCGACGCCGAGCGCGGCCGGCGCGGCGTAGGCCGGGTCGCCGCCGAGCACCAGCAGTGTCTCGGTCCGCCCCGCGTCCAGGTCGTCGACCGCCGCCTTCAGCGAGGCGCGGTGG
>CAXUCS010000193.1:0-4156 GCA_964249365.1 uncultured Caulobacteraceae bacterium
CGGCAGACCTCGACCGCAACGCCGAAGCGCTGAGCTCCTGGGGCCTCGGCGCGCCCGAGACCTTCGCCTATCCGTACGGAGAGGTCGGCGCGGCCGCCAAGCGCCGGCTCGGCCAGCGCTTCGTCCTGTCCCGCGCCATCCACCACGGGCTCGTCACGGCCGGTTCCGACCTCGCCCAGGCCCCGGCGGTTGGGGTGGAGGGCGAGGGCGGCGAGGTGGCCGCGCTCCGCTGGATGCAGGCGGCGCTGGAGCGGCGGGCCTGGCTCATCCTCTTCACTCATGGCGTGACGGACGAGCCGACCCGCTACGGCTGCAGCCGCGCCGCCCTCGACCGTCTGGTCTCGCGCGCGCGGTCGGACGGGTTGGAGATCGTGACCGTGGCCGAGGGCGCGCGGCGGCTGGGAGCCGGATCGTGAGGGACGTCGACGTCCTGATCCCCACCTTCCGCCGGCCGGACCAGCTCGCGCGCGCGCTCTGCTCCGTCGCCGCCCAGGTGAACGCCGGCGCGCTCGTCGCGGCGGTGGTCGTGGTCGACAACTCGCCGGAAGGATCGGCCGCCGCGGTCGTGGAGGCGTTGCGCCCCACCCTGCCCGCTCCTCTGGTCTATGTGCACGAGCCTCATCCCGGCGTCGCCACCGCGCGCAACGCAGGACTGGCGGCGAGCCGGTCGCCGCTGGTGGCCTTCCTGGACGATGACGAGGAAGCGCCGCCCGGCTGGCTCCAGGCGCTCCGCGCGGCCCATCTGCAGCTCGGCGCGGCCGTCACCTTCGGCCCTGTCCGTGGCGTCGCGGCCAACGCACCTGCGTACCTGCGGCCCTACCTGGACCGTTTCTTCTCCCGGGAAGGGCCGGCAGAGACGGGTCCCACGGCCGTCGTCTACGGCTGCGGCAATTCGATGATGACGCGGGCGGTGGCGCTGGCCGGGCCGGAGCCCTTCGACACGCGCTCCGACGTCACGGGCGGGGAGGACGACCGCCTGTTCTCCGGCCTGCGGACGCGAGGCGCGGCCTTCGGCTGGGCGGCCGAGGCCTGGGTCTACGAGCACGCGCCGCCCCACCGCACCCGCCTGGGCTACGCCCTCAAGCGCGCCTTCTGCTACGGCCAGAGCCCCAGCCAGACCAGCCTGCGCGAGCGGGACGGGACGGCGTTGGCGCGCAACATGTTTATCGGCGCCGGCCAGGCCGCGGTCTATGGACTCGCCAGCCTGGCGCTGGGCGCAGTCGGTCGACGGGCGGCCGCGATCGAGTTCCTGGACAGGGCGTTGCGGGGCGCCGGCAAGGTCGGCTGGTTTCTCCGGGTGGAACTCTACGGCCTCGCCACCACGCCCTCGCCGCCGCCGTTGCGCCGACCCGTTCTCGGGCCGGCCCGCGCAGCGGCCTGACGCCTCAGCGCCCGGACAAACCGACCTTCTCCCGAAGCGCGTCGATGCGCTTGGACGCCTCCGCCTTGCTCAGCCCGTCCTCGAAGGCATCCGGCTGATGAGCCTGTTCCGACAAGGTCTTGAGATAGGAGGCCTGAGCGCCGGTCATGGGCTCCCCGCCCGTGGTCCAGTCGTCCGGGTCCTTCTGGGTGTTGGAGCCGGGATCGGGCTCGGACTTCGGGTTGTGGTCGGCGTGCGGATCGGCCATGGCTTGCCCTGCTGTAGTGAAGCGTTGTTGCTGGAATGTTCCATCCCGAGGCAGGTTCCCCAACCTACGCGATCTCCACCCCGCCAAGCGGCGTCCACGACGTTGTGGTGGTCGGCGCGGGCGCTGCGGGGGTCGGCGCTGGAGTCCGGCTGCAGGCGGCTGGCGTGGCCTTCCTCCTGGTGGAGGCCAGGGACAGGCCGGGCGGGCGGGCCCACACCCTGGCCGGTCGTTCCGGCGCGGGCATCGATCTCGGCTGCGGCTGGCTTCATTCGGCCGACCGCAATCCCTGGACGGCCATCGCGGAGGCCGAGGGTTTCGAGATCGACCGCTCCCGCCCGGCCTGGGAGCGGCGCCTGGAGGGCGTGAACCTGTCGGCGGCCGATACGCGCGCCTTCCAGCGGGCCTCCCAGGCTTTCGAGGACCGGCTGGAAGAGGCGGCGGCCGGCCCCGACCGCCCCGCCGCCGAATTGTTCGACGACGCGACGGCGCGCTGGCGGCCGATGCTGGACGCCTTCTCCGGCGCCTACAACGGCGCGCCGTTCCGCGACATCTCCGTGCACGACTACGCCGCCTACCAGCCGACCGACGAGAACTGGCGGCTGCCGCGCGGCTATGGCGCGCTGGTCGCGCTGGTCGCGGCCGCCCTGCCCGTCCTCTACGAGGCGCCTGTGTCCCGCATCGACCGGTCCGGGTCGCCGCTCCGCCTGCTCACGACCGGGGGCGAGGTCCTCGCCCACCACGTCATCGTCGCGGTTCCCACCACCGTGCTGGCCGAGGAGCGGCTGGCCTTCGACCCGCCCCTGCCGGAGGTGGTCGCCGCTGCCGACGCCCTGCCGCTCGGCCATGTCGAGAAGTGCTTTCTCCGGCTCTCCGAGCCGCAGGCGCTGCCGAGCGAGGTGATGGTGAACGGGCGCACCGACACCGCCGACACCGGCGGCTACACCCTGCGGCCCTTCGGCCGTCCCATGGTCGAGGCCTTCTTCGGCGGCGACGTCGCGGCGGCGCTGGGACGGGAAGGCGACGGCGCGATTGCAGCCTTCGCGACCGACGAGCTTGTCGCGCTGTTCGGCTCCGGCCTGCGTCGCCAGCTCCGCCTCCTGGCGGAAAGCCGATGGAGCGCCGACCCCTTCATCCGCGGCGCCTACTCCCATGCCCGCCCGGGCAAGGCGGGCGCCCGCGCGATGCTGCGCCGGCCGGTGGAAGACCGCATCCACTTCGCCGGCGAAGCCTGCTCCCCCCACGCCTTCTCCACCGCCCACGGGGCGTATGAGACGGGGGTGGACGCGGCGGAAGCGGTGATCAGGACGATCCGCGGCGGCGAAGCCCCCTCCTCCGCCTTCGGCGGTCCCCCTCCCCCAGAAGGGCAGGATTGACATTAGATGCTCCCCCTCTGGAGGAGCTGTCCGCGAGCGGACTGAGGGGGCGCTCAGCCCTTCTCGCGCATGAGGCGCGCCTTGTCTCGCTGCCAGTCGCGGTCGGCCTCCGCCTCGCGCTTGTCGTGGGTCTTCTTGCCCTTGGCGAGCGCCAGCTCCAGCTTCGCCAGCCCCTTGTCGTTCCAGTAGAGGCGCAAGGGGATGATGGTGCGCCCCTCCCGGTTCACCGCTCCGATCAGCCGGTCGATCTGGCGGCGGTGCAGCAGGAGCTTCCGCGGGCGGCGCGGCTCGTGGTTGAAGTGCGAGGCGGCCGCGTACTCGGGGATGTAGGCGTTGATCAGCACGACCTCCCGCCCCTCGGCCGAGGCGTAGGATTCGGCGATGTTCGCGCGCCCGTTGCGCAGCGACTTCACCTCCGTGCCGGTCAGCGACAGGCCGGCCTCGAAGGTCTCCTCGAGGAAGTAGTCGAACCGGGCGCGGCGGTTCTCCGCGATCAGCTTCTGGGTGGAGGGCGCAGGCTTGCTCACGGCAGCGCGAGCCCCGCCTCGGCCATGGCGTGCGCCACCTGCGCCTGGGCCGGCTCGCTGCACCGCGTCAGGGGCAGGCGCACCTCGTCGCTGCAGAGGCCAAGCCGGGCCAGCGCACACTTGGTCTGGCCGGGCGAGGCGTCGGCGAACAGCGCCTTGTGCAGGCCGATCAGCCGGTCCTGCCAGTGGAGCGCTCCGGCGAAGTCGCCTCCGAGCGCCGCGCGCATGGCGGCCACGCACGCCTGCGGCGCCACGTTGGAGCTGACCGAGATGCAGCCGTGGCCGCCGTGGGCGAGGTAGCCGAGCGCGGTCGGGTCGTCGCCGGAGAGCATGACGAAGCCTTCGGGGCAGAGCCTGCGCATGAGGCTGGCGCGGGCGAGGTCGCCGGTGGCGTCCTTGACCCCCACGATGTTCGGCAGCCTGGCCAGTCGGGCGATCGTCTCGTTGGACACGTCGGAGGTCGTGCGGCTTGGCACGTTGTAGACCAGGATCGGGATCTGCACCGCCTCGTTCAGGGCGGCGAAGTGGGCGTAGACCCCCTCCTGGCTCGGGCGGTTGTAGTAGGGGCTGACCACCAGCGCCGCGTCCGCCCCGACCCGCTTGGCGTGGCGGGCGAGCTCGATTGCTT
>CAXUCS010000193.1:4166-5340 GCA_964249365.1 uncultured Caulobacteraceae bacterium
GTCTCCACACAAAGCTCGACCACCCGGCGATGCTCGTCGTGGTTCAGGGTGGCGGTCTCGCCGGTGGTGCCGACGGGGCCGACCCCGTCCACGCCCGCCGCGATCTGGCGCTCCACCAGCCGCATGAAGGCGTTCTCGTCCACTTCGCCGTCGCGGAAAGGAGTGACCAGGGCGGTGACGACGCCCTTGAAGAGAGGTTCAGGCATGGACGGAAAGGGTCCTGCGCTCCGGCGGGCAGCATCGCCGGAGGCGTGAGGGCGAGGGCATGATTAACGGTGTGACAACGACGCCCTGAGAATATGCGTCCGATGCGCTTGCCCGCAACAGCGGTCGCGCGCAGGACGGGGCCCGCGGTCCCTTGTACCCGGAGTCCGCCATGCCGGCATCCCTTTCCAGACACGTCCTGACCCCTTCGGCGGGGTCGGCAAGGCTCGGCCGCAAGGCCCTGTTGGCCGCCCTTCTGACGGCGGTGTCATGCGGCGCTTTCGCCCAGTCGATGGACTCGCCGGCGCCTGCTCCGGTGCAGCCGCCCGCGCCCATCGTGGCCCCGCTGCCCTACACCGCGCTCTCCAGCACGCTCTCGCCGTCGGACGCCTCGATCCTGCGCCAGGCGCTCCTGGCCGCGCGACGCGGCGACACCGGCTCGGCGCAGGGGCTGCAGGCCGAGATCGCCGACCCCACCGCCAAGCGGCTGGTGACCTGGGCCATGGTGGACTCGGCCGGCACGAACCTCGACTACTACACCCTGGTCAACGCCATGCGCGAGCTGGGCGGCTGGCCCCGTCCGGCGCGCCTCAGGGGCGCGCTGGAGAAGGCGCTGGAAACCTCCGCCATCCCGCCGAACCAGGTGATCTCCATCTTCCGCGGCCGCGACCCGGAGACGCCGCAGGGGACCATCGCGCTCGCCTCCGCCTATCAGGCAAGCGGGCGGACGGCGGACGCGCAGGCGCTCGTCAGGCACGTCTGGCGCAACCGTGCCTTCGGCGCGGACCTCCAGGGCGAGATGCTCGGCCGGTTCTCCAGCTATCTCACGGCCGACGACCACGCCGCCCGCATCGGCATGCTGCTCTATACCGGCGACGCGACCGCCGCACGCCAGCTCATGGGCTATGTCAGCGCCGACCAGCGCGCGCTGGCCGAGGCCCGCCGGGTCGGCACAGACTCGATCACCCCG
>CAXUCS010000194.1:0-5335 GCA_964249365.1 uncultured Caulobacteraceae bacterium
GATCTCTCCGGGGTGGCTGATCTCTCCGGGGTGACAGCACTGGTCACCGCCGGCGGCACCCGGGAGCCGATCGACGCTGTCCGCTACGTGGGCAATCGGTCGTCGGGCAAACAGGGACATGCCGTCGCCGAGGAGCTGGCGCAGGCGGCGGGCGGGGCGGACCCCGGGCGGACGGCTCACGCGGCGCGTCGGCGCTGGACGCGATCCAGGGCCCACTGCTGGGTTCCCTTGGCCGCCAGGATCTCGATGACGACGGGCGCCACCGGCGGGAAGGCCAGCTCCCGTCCCCCGGCGAGGTTGCGCGCGCGTCCCGCCGCGAGGTCGAGCTCCAGCCGCTCGCCCTGCGCCGCCAGTCCGGTGATCCCCGGCACGACCCAGGCAGGCAGGCCGGAGTCGATGGAGGCGCGCTGGAACATGCCGCTGATCCCTTCCACCAGGAAGCCGCCCACGCCGGCCGCGATGCAGGCGCCGACCGCGCCGCCGTAGTAGTGGGCATGGCCATGACCGAAGCCGGTCCCGCCGATGAACAGGTCGCCGGGCTGCAACGATCCCGCGATGGCAGGGTCGAGGTCTTCCAGCAGGTGCAGCTTACAGCTGTCCCATTCCCGCCGCATCGCCTCCTTGTCGAAACGCTGCGGGAGGATGTCGGTGGCGCCCAGCTTGTCGCCGAACACCCAGGCCCGTCCGGTCAGGATCACGCCGCCATCTCCGCCAGAAGTTCGTCGGGGTCGGTGATCCGCCCCATCACCGCGGAGGCGGCCACCACCGCGGCGTTGCCGAGCAGGATCTCCGCCTCCGCGCTGCCCATCCGCCCCTTCAGCGTCTCCACCGAAGAGGAGATGCAGCGCTCGCCGTCCGCCAGCTTCAGGGGGGACAGGTTGCCGCTGTAGCAGGCGCCGCATCCCGGCTGGGTGACCGTGGCGCCGGCTTCCAGGAACACCCGGGTGATGCCGGCGGCGGCGGCGTCGCGGGCGGTGTCGGCCGAGATCGGAGTCACCACCAGCCGCACCGACGGGTGGACCCTGCGGCCCCGCAGCACCTCGGCCGCCAGCGCGAGATCGTCGAGCCGGCCGCTGGAACAGGACCCGATATAGGCGGCCGTGACCGGCAGCCCCGCCACCTCGGCCAGCGGCCGCACCCGCTCGATCTCGTGCGGCCCCGCGATCAGCTTGCCGAAGCTGGAAAGGTCGTAGCGGTAGGTGGCGACGTAGGAGGCGTCCGGATCGGGAGCGACCGGGGTGAAGCTCTCCCGTGCGCGTCCCTGCAGATAGTCCAGCAGGACGCGATCGGCGGGGAAGATCATCGTCAGGGCGCCGATCTGGACCGAGCCGTTGGCGATGGCCATCCGCGCGTCCATCGGCAGCGACGCCACGCCCGGGCCGCTGAACTCGATCACCTGGCCGTTCAGCCGGTCGCCGAGGTCGTGGAGCAGCCGGTAGACGACGTCCTTGCCGCTGACGCCGCGGGGCAGAGCGCCGGTCAGCTCTATCCGCACCGCCTCAGGCGCCATCATCCACATCTCGCCGGTCAGGAGGATGGGGTCGACGCCGAAGAGGGCGGGCAAGGCGAAGCAGTTCGCCGCCCCCATGGTGGCGCTCTGGGTGTCGGCGCCGATGCACACCGTTCCCGGAAGCGCCCAGCCCTGCTCGACGGGGATCTGGTGGGAGATGCCGTTGCGGCCGAGGCCGTAGATGTTCGCCTCCGGAATCCCCTGGGCCGCGGCGAAGGCCTTGATCTTGGGATGCTCCTTGGTCGCGACCTGAGGAAACCAGTCCGGCTGGAACATGTGGTCGTAGCAGAAGATGACCCGCTGGGCGTCCCACACCCGGTAGTCGTTGGCGTTGAAGGAATCGATGAAGGTCGTTCCGTCCAGGAAGGTCATCATATCGACGTTGGCGATCACCACGTCGCCCGGGGCGACCGCCGCCCGCCCGGACGCCTTCGCCAGGATCTTGGCCGTCATCGTCTGCGCCATGACGCCTGTCTCCCGCCTGCGTCCTGTCTAGAGGAACGGCCCCGCGCGGGACCGTCCGGCCGTTTATGGAAAGAGGCCAAGCGCTTACGCGAAACGCGCGTTCACCGGCGCAACGCCATGTCGGTCGCCTGCATGGCTCACCGCCCGGGCGCGGCCTCCCTGGACCGGAGCGTCGACGCCCGTGGCGCGCTCAGGCCGCGGCCGTCAGCCCCGTGGCGCAGCGATGGCGGAAGGCACGCGGCGACTCGCCTGCGAGCTTCTTGAAGGCGAAGGAGAATGCGCTGGGATGGCAGAAGCCCAGCTTGTAGGAGATCAGCTTAAGCGGAAGGTTGGTGTCGAGCAGCAGCGCCTTCGCGCGCGTCATGCGCAGCCTCTCGATATAGTCGTGCAACGTCTGTCCCGTGGTCGACTTGTACATGCGGCGAAGGTGGGCGACGCTCACCCCGCACTGCCCGGCGATGTCGACCAGGGTCGGATAACCGTCCTCCAGCGACTCCACGTATTCGTGCACCTGTCGCAGCCTGCCGGGCGAGAAGCCGCCCTTCAGGCTGTCGCGCGAAAGATCCGGGTCGAGCGCCGGGATCTCGAAAAGCCGGACGATGTCGACCGCCATGGACGTGCCGATCGACTCGGCCAGGGTGAGGCTGGCGAAGCCGGGCTCCAGGATCTCGCGCACGAGCCGGCGGACGGCGTAGTCCAGGTCCGCATTGCGCAGGTCCAGCCAGGACGCGCTCGCGCCGTCCGCCCACCGCAGGTTGGAGCCGGTGACCCTCTCGACCCAGGACTGCTCGAACTGGCACTCGAGGGTGCGTACATCCTCCTCCTCATCGCCGCCGCTCGCGTGGGTGGCCACGTCGGCGGGGTGGAGCATCATCTGGCCGAAGCGCCGCTCCTCCCCGGGCTTTATCCAGCCGGTCGCCTTGACCCGGTAAGGCCGCATGCGCCAGCGCAGTCTGATATTCGGCCCGCAGTCGAAAATCTCGGCGCCCGCGTCCCAGTGGTAGTCAGTCACGGAGAACTTGACGCCGGGAAACTTGAGCTCGGCTACTTCATGGCGCCTTATCTGCTCACCCATTTCACTCCTCCAGGCAGCTCTTCACGGCCGCTTCCTCGAAGGAGTCAAATACGTCCGTCGGCTGTAGGGATCAAGAGTGCGGGCGGGGGCGAGAGACCGGCCGCTTCACGCCGCCTCGCGCGTCCTGACCATGTCGAGCGCGACGTCGATGATCATGTCCTCCTGGCCGCCGACCATCTTGCGACGACCGAGTTCGACCAGGATCGCGCGGGTGTCCAGGCCGTAGTCGGCCGCCGCCTTCTCCGCATGGCGCAGAAAGGACGAATAGACGCCGGCGTAGCCGAGGCTGAGCGTCTCGCGGTCCACCCGCACGGGACGGTCCTGCAGCGGGCGCACGAGGTCCTCGGCCGCATCCATCAGGCCCATGACGTCGCAGCCGTGGTTCCAGCCTTTGCGGTCGACCGCGGCGATGAACACCTCCAGGGGCGCATTGCCGGCGCCGGCGCCCATGCCGGCCAGGCTGGCGTCGATCCGCACCGCGCCTTCCTGCGCCGCGACGATGGAGTTGGCCACGCCGAGGCCGAGGTTGTGGTGGGCGTGCATCCCCCGCTGCGTCTCGGGCTTCAGCACCCGGTCGTAGGCCTGCAGGCGCTGGCGCACCCCGTCCATGTCGAGCGCGCCGCCGCTGTCGGTGACGTAGACGCACTGGGCGCCGTAGCTCTCCATCAGCAGCGCCTGCCGCGCCAGCGCCTCCGCCTCGATCATGTGGCTCATCATGAGGAAGCCGGCCACGTCCATGCCGAGATCGCGGGCGATGCCGATGTGCTGCCTGGAAACGTCCGCCTCGGTGCAGTGGGTGGCGACCCGCACGGAGCGGACGCCCAGTTCGTAGGCGCGCTTCAGCTCCTCCGCCGTTCCCACGCCCGGCAGGATCAGGGTGGTGAGGACCGAACGGTCCAGGACCTCCGCCACCGCCGCCAGCCATTCCCAGTCGGTGTGGGCGCCGAAGCCGTAGTTGAAGCTCGCGCCGGACAGCCCGTCCCCGTGCGCCACCTCGATGGCGTCGACCCCCGCCCGGTCGAGCGCCCGGGCGATGCTGCGGACGTGGTCGAGGCCGTACATGTGGCGGATGGCGTGCATGCCGTCCCGCAGCGTCACATCCTGGATGTAGAGCTTGGCGCCGCCGGCCGGATCGAAGCTGGCCATCTTCAGGCCTCCACGGGCTGGCGGCGCCCGATCCGCTCGGCGAGCCGCTCGCCCGTCGCCTTGGCCGCCGCGGTCATGATGTCCAGGTTGCCCGAGTAGCTCGGCAGGTAGTCGCCTGCGCCTTCCACTTCGAGGAAGACGGAGGTCTTGACGCCGGTGAACCGCCCCTCGCCCGGGATGGTGAGCGGGTTGTTGTCGCCGAAGCGCTCGAACTGCACCGCCTGCTTCAGCCGGTAGCCGGGCACGTAGCCCTGCACCCTGGCGACCATGGCCTCGACCGAGGCGCGGATCGTCTCCTCGTCGGCGCCCCGCGAGAGGGTGAAGATCGTGTCGCGCATGATCATGGGCGGTTCGGCCGGGTTCAGGATGATGATGGCCTTGCCGCGCGCCGCGCCCCCCACCGCCTCGATGGCGCGCGCGGTGGTGCGGGTGAACTCGTCGATGTTGGCGCGGGTGCCGGGTCCGGCGGAGCGCGAGGAGACGGAGGCCACGATCTCCGCATAGGGGACGGTGGCGACCTGCGAGACGGCGGCGACCATGGGGATGGTCGCCTGCCCGCCGCAGGTGACCATGTTCACATTGCCCGCATCCAGGTGCGCGTCCATGTTGACGGGCGGGATGATGAACGGCCCGATGGCGGCGGGCGTCAGGTCGACCACCCGCTTGCCGTCGGCCCGCAGCGCCTGGTCGTGGGCCTTGTGCGCATAGGCCGAGGTCGCGTCGAACACGATGTCGATCTCGGGATAGACCGGCATGGCGCGCAGGCCCTCCAGCCCCTCGTGGGTGGTGGCGATCCCCTGCCTGCGGGCGAGCGCCAACCCCTCCGACGCCGGGTCGATGCCCACCACGGCCACCAGCTCCAGCGCCTTGGGATACTTCACCAGCTTCATCATCAGGTCGGCGCCGATGTTGCCCGATCCGATGATGGCCGCCTTCGCCTTCGCCATCTTTGGCCGTCCTTGAACCTGTGCGGAGCGTATTCTTCGCATCCCCGCCCTCAAAGAGGCCGAGGTCTTCCGGCGTGCGCTCTGGGCAGGAGTTGCGCGCTAATCGCCAGCGTTCCGGCTCGCCGATGGCGCCGGCGCTCGCCGTCTCCTCAGCCGACGACCTCCGGGGTGGTCAACGGCCGGGCTCACGGC
>CAXUCS010000195.1:0-5288 GCA_964249365.1 uncultured Caulobacteraceae bacterium
GTGGGGCGGGCGCTCTACTCCCGCGCGGCGCCCCGGGCCGTCGCCGGGCTGATGGTGGGCGTCTACTACCTGCAGTTCTTCGGGGCCAACATGCTGGTGGGCTGGCTCGGCGGGCGGCTTCCCGCGCTCGGCGGAGCCGCCTTCTGGAGCCTGCACGCCGCGCTGGTGGCGGCGGGCGCGGTGACGCTGGCGGTGTTCGCCGTCTTCTTCCGCCGCCAGCTCGCCCCCACAGCCGACCCGGAGACCGTCTGAGCCCTCAGGCGGTCTCCAGCGCCGCCTGGACGAAGCGGTCGCGCGTGGCGGCGGCCATGGCCTCGCGGTACTCGGCCGCCAGGCGCCGGCAGAGCTCGGCGGCGGACGGCACGTCGCGTATGGAGCCGACGCCCTGGCCGGCGGACCAGACCGTCTTCCAGGCCCGCGCCTCGTTGTCCATGTCCATGCCGCCGTGCGCCGGGAGGTTGTCCGGGTCCAGCCCGTTCTGCACGAGGCTCGGGCGCATGAAGTTGGCCGCCACCCCGCTGATGTTGGGCGTGTAGACGATGTCGGCGGCGCGGGCGTCCAGCATCATGGCCCGCTGTTCGTCGGGCACCATGCTCTCCTTCACCGCGATGAACCGGCTCCCGAGGTAGCCGAAGTCGGCGCCCATCATGCGGGCGGCGGCGAGGTCGCGCCCGGTGTTCATGGCGCCCGACAGGATCAGCTGGCCGCTGAACACTTCCCGGACCTCGGCCAGGAGCGCGAAGGGGCTGAGGAGGCCCGCGTGCCCGCCCGCGCCCGCCGCCACGCATATGATGCCGTCCACGCCCGCCGCCGCCGCCTTCTCCGCGTGGCGGCGGCCGATCACGTCGTGGAACACCTTGCCGCCGTAGCCGTGCACCGCATCCACCAGCTCCGACACCGCGCCGAGCGAGGTGATGACCAGCGGGACCTTGTGGCGGACCACCACCTCCAGGTCCGCCTGCACCCGCGGGTTGGTCTTGTGCACGATCAAGTTCACGCCGTAGGCGGCGGGACGGGACGCAGCCTCGAGCCGGTCCTCGATCTCCTTGAGCCAGTCGGCGAAGCCGTCGGTGGTGCGCTGGTTCAGCGCGGGAAAGGTGCCGATAACCCCGCCTCGGCACGTCTCCACCACCAGGTCCGGGCCGGACGTCAGGAACATGGGGGCCGCGATCGCCGGGACCGCGAGGTTGCGCTGGAGGTCGAGCGGCGAGCTCATGAAGGTCTCCCGTGGCGCATCTTGGCTGCGCCTTGAGGTAAGGGTCGGGGGGTGGCGGCGAGGTGTCAAGCGATGCGGCGGAGCGCGGCTTAAACCGCATCTTCACGGGGCCGCTCGCATAAGGCCGCAAGGCGGCGATCCAGGCCGCAGGCTCGAGGACGCGCATGACCAGGACGGTGCTGATCGTGGACGACGATCCCACCCAGCGCCGCCTGATCGGGGCGGTGCTGGAGCGGGAAGGCTTCGCGGTCGCCCAGGCGGACGGCGGCGAGGCGGCGCTGGACCGCGTCGCCTCGGGCCTCAAGCCCGACGTGGTGGTGCTGGACCTCGTCATGCCCCACACCGGCGGGCTGGAGGTCCTCAAATCGCTCCGCGCCCAGGGCTTCTCGGCGCCCGTGATCGTGCTGACCGCTACGGGCGGTGTCGACACGGTGGTGCAGGCCATGCAGGCGGGCGCCCAGGACTTCTTCATCAAGCCGGCCAGCCCGGAGCGGATCATCGTCTCCATCAGGAACGCCCTGCAGATGGGCCAGCTCACCGCGGAGGTCGACCGGCTCTCCAAGCGCGCGGGCGGCCGCACGACCTTCGACGATCTGGTGGGCTCCTCCCCCGCCATGAGCCAGGTCAAGGCGCTGGGGCGGCGCGCGGCGCGCTCAACCATCCCCGTGCTGATCCTGGGCGAGTCGGGCGTCGGCAAGGAGCTGATCGCGCGCGCGGTCCACGGCGAGAGCGAGCGGGCGGGACGGCCCTTCGTGGCGGTGAACTGCGGCGCCATCCCGGAGAACCTCGTCGAATCCATCCTGTTCGGCCACGAGAAGGGATCGTTCACCGGCGCCCACGACAAGCATTCCGGCAAGTTCCTGGAAGCCTCCGGCGGCACGCTGTTCCTGGACGAGGTCGGCGAGCTGCCGCTCGACATGCAGGTCAAGCTGCTGCGCGCGCTGCAGGAGGGCGAGATCGACCCGGTCGGCTCCAAGCGGCCGGTGAAGGTGGACGTGCGCATCGTCTCGGCCACCAACCGCGACCTTGCCCGCCAGGTGCAGGCCGGCCGCTTCCGCGAGGACCTGTTCTACCGGTTGAACGTCTACCCGATCGAAGCGCCGTCGCTGCGCGAGCGGCGGGAGGACGTGCCGGCGCTGGTGGACGCCTTCGTGCGCCGGTTCAACGTGGAGGAAGGCAAGCGCGTCGCCGGCGCCTCGCCCGCCACGCTCGCCATGCTGAGCGCCTTCGACTGGCCCGGCAACGTCCGCCAGCTGGAGAACGCGGTCTACCGGGCCATCGTGCTTTCCGACGACCCGCACCTGCAGCCCCACGACTTCCCGTCCATCTCCGGGCTGTCCACGCCGCTCGCCGCGCCTCCCGCGGGCGAGGCGCCTGCGGCCGCGGAGGCCGGCGGCGGCCCGGTCAGCGTCCTGGACGCGAAGGGCCACGTACGCCCTCTGGAGGAGGTGGAGCGCGACCTGATCCAGCTCGCCATCGAGATCTACGCCGGGCACATGACGGAGGTGGCGCGCCGGCTCGGCATCGGCCGCTCCACCCTCTACCGCAAGGTCCGTGAACAGGGGCTGGAGGGCGTGCTGCAGGAAGCGGGCTGAGGCCGGGCCGCCAACCTTACAGAGGTTTGGGCCGGGCGCGACTTCTCGCCTCCTGCCGCTAAGGCTAAGTGGATCATCGCGCCGGACCCCCGCCGCCGCGACCCGAGGCTCCGCACCGCCATGAGACTGAACGTGATCGCCGTCGCCGGAGCCCTCCTGGCCCTGACCGCCGCCGTGGCGCAGGCCTCGCCCCAGACCGTCGTGCCCGACACGCTCCACCACATCGGCAGCGGCGCCACCCAGGTGTTCAACGGCACGAAGCAGGGCGTGGGCGATCAGTACCGGCACGACAAGGCCGCCGCCGTACGCACCACCCGCGATGCGCGCCGCGGCGCGCTCCTGCATCACCATCACCGCCGCATAGCGCGTCGGACGATCCGCCACACCACCGTCCATAACGGCTAGGCTCTGCAGCCGGAACCGTCACGCTCGGATCGGGCTTGAAGAAGCCGGGACGGGCGAAGCGCTTAGGATTTCAAGATGAAGAAGACGGTTCTCGGTCTCGCGGCCGCGATCGGCGCCGCGTTTGTGCTGCCGGCGGCGGCGCAGGCGGGTGGCGTGAAGGTCGGCACCCTGACCTGCAACGTCGGCGGCGGCTGGGGCAAGATCATCGGCTCGTCCCACCGGGTGAACTGCACCTTCACCCCCAGCCACTATGCGGCTGAGCGCTACGTCGGCCACATCACCAAGATCGGGATGGACATCGGCTACCGCCGCTCCGGCACCATCGTCTGGGGCGTGTTCGCCCCGACCGACCGTCTCGGCCGCGGCGACCTGCACGGCAGCTACGGCGGGGTGACGGCGAGCGCCACGATCGGCGTGGGCCTGGGCGCCAACGCCCTGATCGGCGGCTCCAACCACACCTTCGCGCTGCAGCCGGTCAGTATCGAGGGCTCGACGGGACTGGACGTGGCCGCCGGGATCGGCGGGCTCGATCTGCATTACGTCCCGGAGCGGGGCTACCTCCACCATCACCGTCATCGCCGCGGCTACTGACCGGGAAGGCCGCGCGGGCCCGTGGGTGCTGCGCGGCCTATTCCACCCGCAGCATGTGCACGCTGAAGAGCGCGTCCGCGTCTATCCATAGCGCCTCCGGCGCGTAGCCAGCGGAGCGGGCCAGCGTGCAGAAGTCCTCCGGCGCGTATTTGTTGCTGTCCTCCACGTGCATCCGCTCGCCGCCTTCGAAGCGGAACGCGCGGCCCTGCAGCCCGACGGTCTGGGCCGCCAGGCTCGTCAGGTGGATGGACAGGCGGCCGGTCCTTTCGTCGTAGCTGACAGTATGGCGGAAGGCGTCGAGGTCGAAGTCCGCCCCGAGCTCACGGTTCGCCCGCGCCAGGATGTTCAGGCTGAAGGCGGCGGTAAGGCCGGACGGGTCGTCGTAGGCCGGCAGCAGCACAGCCGGGTCCTTCTTCATGTCCACGCCCACCACCATCAGGCCGTCGTGGCCGAGCTGTCCTGCCCACGTGGCCAGGAAACGGCGGGCGTCGGCCGGGTCCAGGTTGCCGATCGTGGAACCGGGGAAGAAGCCGGTGCGCCGCCGCCGTGGCTGGAGGTCCGGCAGCTCCAGCGGCTGGGTGTAGTCGGCGCAGATGGCGTTGACCTGCAGCCGGGGATAGCGCCCCGCCACCTCCTCCGCCAGCGCGACCAGGTGCTCGCGGGAGACGTCGATGGGCTCGTAAGCCGCGGGACGTTCCAGCGCGTCCAGGAGGAGGCGGGCCTTGCGGCTCGACCCCGCGCCGAACTCCAGGAGCGCGACATCGGACCCGATCGCCTCGGCGATCTCGTCGGCCTTGTCGGCCAGGATCGAGACCTCGGTGCGGGTCGGATAGTATTCCGGCAGCTCGCAGATGCGGTCGAACAGGCGAGAGCCTGCTTCGTCGTAGAGGAAGCGGGGCGGAATCGCCTTCTGCGGTCGCGACAGGCCTATGACCAGCGCTTCGGCGAAGCTCTGCTGCTCCGGGGCGAAGTCGTGGAGCTGGAAGCGGGGCGAAGCGCCCGGAGCGGCCTGGACGTGGTCGTTCATGGCCGGGCCCGTCCGCTTGCAGTCATGCAGCCCTAAGCGCTGCAGGCGTGAATGCGTTGCGGCGGCGGGGGCGAAGAGGGTGCGGAGAAGACGGCGAAATAGCCGATCCCGCCCTGCAGCGGGCGCATGGACCGGAGCCGGTAGCCGACCGCGGAGAACTCGCAGCGGAGCAGCGCCGGGGGCGTGCCGTGCGAGCCGGTGGGCCGGTCCAGCTCCTCCACCCCGACCTCTGCGCCGGGCTTCATCGCCCCCGCCAAGTTGTAGAGGAAGGCGTAGGGGTGGGCGATCTCGTGGTACATGTGCACCATGATCGCTGCGTCCAGGCTCCTGGCCGGAAGGCGAGGGTCCTGCGACTCGCCCAGCCCGATCACCACGTTGGACAGGTGGCGCCGCGCGGCCTCGGTGGCCAGCGTCTGCAGGGCGGCAGGGTCCACGTCCTCCGCGATCACCCGAC
>CAXUCS010000196.1:0-4025 GCA_964249365.1 uncultured Caulobacteraceae bacterium
GTGCCGTGGAGCCCGCTGGCGGGCGGCTTCCTATCGGGCAAGTACCGGCGCGGCGACACCGGCGGGGCCGGCCGGCTCAGCGGCCCCAACCCGTTCGGCGACACCAAGTTCACGGACCGCAACTGGGACACGCTGGAGGTGCTGCGCGCCGTGGCCGCCGAGATCGGACGCCCGATGGCACAGGTCGCTCTCGCCTGGACGCTCATGCGTCCCGGCGTCGCCTCGACCCTGGTCGGCGCCAGCGGCGTGGCCCAGCTTCGGAGCAACCTCGCCGCCGCCGACCTCAGGCTCGAAGACGGGCAGCTGAGCCGCCTGAACGAGGCCGGCGCGCCGCCGCCGAGCTTCGCCTCCGCGCTCACCTCGCCCTTCATCCGCCGCATGGTGTTCGGCGGCAACGACGTCCGCGGCTGGGGGGAGTAGCAGCGGACGGAGGCGCCCGGCCAGCGCTCCCATCAGCACGTCGGCGGCGATGATCTCCAGCAGCGCCGTATAGAGGTCCGCTGGCGGCAGCATGTCCGGCCGACGCAGGGTGGGCGAGACGGCGTGGGAGCGATCGCGCACGATCACCGCCTGATCCGGCGCGCTGAGGAAGACATCCCCCAGGATCAGCCCGCGCAGCCGCGCGATCTCCGCCCCCCGGCTCACCGTGGCGCGAGGAAGCCCTCCAGGTCCGATTGGCGCGGCGGAGCAACTCCAGCGCGTTCAGGACGGCCGTGCGCTGGGCGACGGAGACGGTGGCCACCCCAGGCCCGCGCCTAGCGTCTCGCGGGCGTGGCGGTTCACCGCCTCGGCCACGATGCGCGCCTCGGTCGGGCGGGTGCGCGAGGCGCCGCGTTCGTAGGGCCCGTCGGCCAGCGCACCCGATGGCGGCTTTCCACCGCCTCGTTGTCGGCTCAGGCAGGCCGCCGGTCTCGACGTCGCCCGGCTCCAGCCCGTCCCGCTCCGCTCCGCTGGACGCCCATCACCTCGCCCTCGGTGAGCAGGCGGAAGACTTGGCGGGCTTTCTCGCTGGGCATGAGGCCTTAAAGCGGTTCGTGGCGCGCGAACCCCCTTCGCCGTGTCCACGAATGCGTCTTTGCGATCCTGGCGCTGGAGAGCGAGCCGGTCAACCCCCGGCTTTAGCCTCGCAGGCTGTCGTGAAAGATAGCGGAGCGCACAGCTCTGACCGACTTGGTCGCTCCTGGCCGCCTGCGACGCGGTGGCGGCCGCCAAGAGAGGAGACAAATCGACGACTTAGCTGGTGCCACCGCAGGGATTCGAACCCTGGACCTCAGCCTTACCAAGGATGCGCTCTACCACTGAGCTACGGCGGCGAAGGGGCGCGCTATAACCAACTGCCTGCGTGATGGGAAGCGGCAAAAGGCAGGCGGCGAGGCGGGCCGTTTGGGCCCTGGAGCGCGTCGCAACGTCGGGTCATGTCGTGTAGGAGGCGGCGGGCGGGGGCCGCAGGGAGGAAGCCGTGACTCTGGCATCGCGTGTGGCGGCGTCCGCCGTGCTGTGGCTCGCCCTGGCGGGCGCGGCGGGCGCTCAGGAAGGGGCCGTTCCCACCGCCCAGCCGGATCCCCGCGGGCTGTCGCCGCCGGTGGTGGCGGGCTCGACCGCCGGCGTACGCATCGACGCCCGGCGGCTGGCGGCGGCGGAGCAGGTCTATGAGATCGCCGGCGCGCCGGCGCTGCGCACCGCCACCCGCAGCCTGACTTCCACGCTCGGCGTGCAGCTCGGCACGGCCATGGGGGCCAGGGACGGCGAGCACGCCCACGCCATGGTGGCGGCGGTGCAGGACGGGCTCGCCAGCATCACGCCGGAGCTGCAGACCGAGGCGGTGTCGCGCATCGCCCGGGGCTTCACCGCCGACCAGCTCGCCGAAATGCTGGCCTTCTATCGCACACCCACGGGCGCGCTCGCCGCGCGCCGCCTGCCGCTGATCCTGCAGGGCACGGTGGGGAGCGTCCTCACCTACCTCCCCGACATGATGAAGGGGATAGAGGACAGCTACTGCTCGCGGGTGAGGTGCACGCGGGCGGAGCGCAAGGCGTTCGACGACGTGGCGGCGCGCATGGCCGCCGCGCGGCCGGCGGCGGAGGGGTGAGGCGCGACCCGCTCGACCCGGCCTTCGCCGGGATGAGCGGATCGGAGGGGCTCAGCCTTCCTTGGCGCCCTTGGCCTCGTCGCGGGAGCCCTGCTGGCGCTCGGCGATGCGGGCGGACTTACCCCGCCGGTCGCGCAGGTAGTAGAGCTTGGCTCGGCGGACCGCGCCGCGGCGCTTCACCTCGATCGACTCGATGTTGGGCGAGACGGTGGGGAACACCCGCTCCACGCCCTCGCCGAAGCTGATCTTGCGAACGGTGAAGTTCTCCTGCACGCCCGATCCGGCGCGGGCGATGCACACGCCCTCGAAGGCCTGGACGCGCTCGCGCTCGCCTTCCTTGATGCGGACGTTGACCCGCAGCGTGTCGCCCGGCTGGAAGTCCGGCGTCGCGCGCGCCCCGGCGAGACGGGCCTTCTCCTCGGCCTCCAGGGTCTGGATGATGTTCATCGCTATAGTCCTTCGCTGACTGTGACGGGGCTTCAGCCGCCCTTTGCCTGTTGGTTGGCGAGATGGGCGGCCCACAGGTCCGGCCGCCGCTCCCGCGTGGTCTCTTCCCTCATCGCCCGCCGCCAGCGGGCGATGCGCCCGTGGTCGCCGGAAAGGAGGACCTCGGGGATGGGATGACCTTCGAACAGCCGCGGCCGGGTGTACTGCGGGTGTTCGAGGAGCCCGTCCTCGAAGCTTTCTTCGTTCAGCGAAGCCGCCCGCCCGAGAACGCCGGGCTGCAGCCTCACGCACGCCTCGATCACGACCTGGGCCGCCGCCTCGCCGCCGGCGAGGACCGCGTCTCCGACCGAGACCTCCTCGAACCCGCGGGCGTCGAGCACCCGCTGGTCCACCCCCTCGAAGCGACCGCAGAGGACGACGACCCCCGGGGCGGCCGCCCACTGCCGAACGCGCGCCTGGGTCAGGGGCCGGCCCCGGGCGCTCATGCACAAAAGCGGACGGTCGCCCGGCCCGACCTCATCGAGCGCGGAGGCGATGACGTCCGCCTTCAGAACCTGCCCTGCGCCGCCGCCCGCGGGGGCGTCGTCGAGGAAGCCGCGCTTATCCTTGGAAAAGCGGCGGATGTCCACCGTCTCCAGCCGCCAGAGCCCCGCCTCCCGCCAGGCCGAGCCGATCAGGCTCACGCCGAGCGCGCCCGGGAAGGCGTCGGGGAACATGGTCAGGACGGTGGCGGTGAAGGGGTCTTCGCAAACCATGTGTCGGCAATGGCTCAAGCGGGGCTCATCGCCAACAGCCCCGCCTGAAACCGCGTTGATCGAAACGGGAACGCAGGCCATAGGTCCGCCATGACCGTGCACGTCCAGCCGCTTGAGCCCTTGTCGGCGGACGCTCCCGAATGGGACCTCTCCGATCTCTACGGCGGCCCGGACGACCCGCGCATCGACGCCGACCTCAAGGCCGCCCGCACCGCGGTGGACGAGCTGGTTCGGCTGAAGGGCGCCTTCCTCGGCGCGCGCGGCAACGCCGAGCGGCTGGGGCTCCTTCTCAACCAGGCCATGACGCTGACGGAGCGCTACACCAACCTACTCAGCGCGCCGGCCGCCTACGCCAGCCTGTCGGCCTCCACCGCCCGCGACGACCCGGCCTGGGCCAAGTTCGAGAGCGACCTCCGCGCGCGGGAAGCGGCCATCGCCGCCGACGCCGTCTTCCTGACGCTGGAGCTGAACAGGCTGGAGGAGTGGGAGATCGAGGCGGCCTTCAAGGACCAGCCGGGCGCGGCGCGCTGGCGGCCCTGGATCCGCCGCGTGCGGCTGTCGCGCGAGCACGAGCTGACGCCGGACCTGGAGCGGCTGCTGGTCGACCGCGGCCCGGCGATCGCCAACTGGAGCCGCCTCTACGACGAGACGCTCGCCCGCCTCGCCGTGCCGGTGGAAGGCGAGAGGCTCACCCTGTCGCCGGCGCTGAACCGGCTGTCCGATCCCTCGCCCGT
>CAXUCS010000196.1:4035-5275 GCA_964249365.1 uncultured Caulobacteraceae bacterium
TCCAGGGGCTGTGCCTCAACACCGTCGCCTTCGAGAAGCAGGTGGAGGACCGCTGGCGCAAGTTCCCGAGCCCCGCCCAGCCCCGCCACATCGCCAACGAGGTGGACAAGGATGCGGTGGACGCACTGGAGGCTGCGGTGGTGGAGGCCTACCCCCGCGTGTCCCATCGCTACTACAGTCTCAAGGCCCGCGCGCTCGGCGTGGAAGCGCTGGACTACTGGGACCGCAACGCGCCCCTGACCACCGAGAGCGCCCGCCGTTACGGTTGGGAGGAGGCGCAGGCGCTGGTGCTGGACAGCTTCAGCGCCCTGGCGCCGGGCTTCGCGCAGAAGGCCCGGACCTTCTTCGACCGCGCCTGGATCGACGCCCGGCCGCGGCCGGGCAAGGCGTCCGGCGCCTATTCGCACCCGGTCTCGGCCGACAAGCACCCCTATGTCTTCATGAACTACATGGGCGAGCGGCGCGACGTGCTGACGCTCGCCCACGAGCTCGGCCATGCGGTTCACCAGACCCTGGCCGCGCCGCTCGGCACGCTCCTGTCCGACACGCCGCTGACGCTGGCGGAGACCGCGTCGATCTTCGGCGAGGGGCTGGTGTTCGAGCGGCTCCTGTCCGAGGCGAGCCCGGCGGAGCGGCGCGGCCTCCTGGCCGGGCGGATCGAGGACGCGCTGAACACCGTCTTCCGCCAGATCGCCTTCCACCGTTTCGAGACCCGCTTCCACGCCGAGCGGGCAGGGGGCGAGCTGTCCGCCGGGCGGATCGGCGACCTGTGGCTGGAGGTGATGGGCGAGAGCCTAGGCCCCGCCATCCGGCTCAATGCGGGCTATGAGCACTACTGGGCCTATGTCAGCCACTTCGTGCACACGCCCTTCTACGTCTACGCCTACGCCTTCGGGGACCTCCTGGTCTCGGCGCTGATGGAGCGGCGGCGCGCCGACCCGGCCGGCTTCGCGCCCTTGTACGAGGCGCTGCTCGCCGCCGGCGGGTCCAAGACCTATGTCGAGGCGCTGGCCCCCTTCCGCATGGACCCGCGCCAGAAGAGCTTCTGGTCTGAAGGCTGCCAGCGGCTGGAGCGCCTCGTCGATGAGTTCGAGACGCTGGCCTAGCATACCCCTTCCCCTCAAGGAGGGCTCCGGAGCGCGGGCTTCATCGGGGAGCCTGGCGTCGAGGGGGACGGGAGCGGTGCTGGCCCTTCTCCTCGTCGCCGCCGCCCCCGACAACACGCTGCAGGACCTCGATG
>CAXUCS010000197.1:0-5267 GCA_964249365.1 uncultured Caulobacteraceae bacterium
GTCCAGCTCGCCTCCACCCGCGGGGGCGAGGGTCTGGCGGCCGGGGCGCTTGCCGTGTCCGTAGAGCCGACGGGCGGCTCGCCCCCCGGCCAGCCGACCGGACCGGTGATCGCCACCGGCCAGCTCAGCCGGCTGTAGCGCTCAGGCCTTGACTAGGCCGAGCTGCAGAACGTCGGTGCGCCCGGTCCTGAAGCCCGCCTCGCAATAGGCGAGGTAGTAGCGCCACAGCCTGTCGAAGCGGGTGTCGAACCCCTGGGCGGCCACGGCCCTGGCTTCGCCGACGTAGCGTCGCGACCAGTCGGCCAGGGTGCGGGCGTAGTCGCGGCCGAAGCGGCGCACGCCGGTCCAGCCGAGACCCGCCCGCCCGGTCTCCTCGCGCAGCCGCGCCTCGCTGGGCAGCATGCCGCCGGGAAAGACATGGAGCTGGATGAAGTCCGGCCGCCGTCGATAGGCCTCGAACAGCTTGTCCTCGATGGTGATGACCTGCAGCCCGGCGCGCCCGCCAGGCGCCAGCAGGGCCGACAGCCGGGTGAAGTAGACCGGCCAGTAGGCCTCGCCCACCGCCTCGAACATTTCGATGGAGGCGATCCGGTCGAAGCGACCTTCGAGGTCGCGGTAGTCGCAGAGCTCCACCCGGACCTGCCCGGCCAGCCCTTCCGCCTGCACGCGGGCGGACGCATAGGCGTGCTGGGCGCGAGAGACCGTGACGGCGGTGACGTTCGCGCCGTGCTCGCGCGCGGCGAAAAGCGCGAAATCGCCCCAGCCGCAGCCGATCTCCAGCACCTCCTGGCCGTCGCGCAGGTCCATGGCCTCGGCCAGGGCGCGGTGCTTGGCGCGCTGGGCCCCCGCCAGATCGTCTACGCCTTCGCCGTAGAGGCCCGCGGAGTAGTTCATGCCCTCGTCCAGCCAGAGCCGGTAAAAGGCGTCGCCGAGGTCGTAATGCTCCCCGATGTTGCGGCGCGAGCCGGCGCGGCTGTTGCGGCGCAGCGCATGGCTGAGCGCGTTCAGGAGGCGCAGCCACGGCGTCCCGTCCATCACCTCCGCCAAGGCGTCGAAGTTGGCGCAGAAAGCGGTGAGGAGGCGTGCGAGGTCAGGGCTGTCCCACTCGCCGGCCATGTAGCTGTCCGCGAACCCGACGTCGCCGCCGCTCAGCACGCGCCGGACGAAGCGTGCGTCTCCCACCGTCATGCGGGCGTCCGGCCCCGCCTCGCGCCCGTCGATCCGGTGGGCGCGCCCGTCCGGACCCGTCATCACCAGCGTTCCGAAGGTCCAGCACCGCCGAAGCGCCGCCAGCAGGGCATGGAAGGCCGGCCCGACCCGACCGGCGTGCATCCGCTGCGGCGTGTCGCCGAACTCGGCCGGCAGGCTCGTCATGCTCAGCCGCCGAGCCGGGGCGCCAGCGTGCGGGTGAGCGCCACGCCCGCCGCCGCGGCGACGGCGGAGGCGAACACGCCCCAGCCGATGTCGGCCGCGCTGACCTTGGTGGACCAGGTCTTCATCACCGCCTGGCAGGTCAGGTCGTAGGCGCCGTAGGCCACCACGCCAAGGACCGCGCCCGCCAGCGCCGCCTTCGCCGTCCCCTCCGTCAGGCCCGGCTTGACCGCAAAATAGACCAGGCCGGCCACATAGATCAGGTAGAACAGAACGGCGGGCGGGGCCTGGATCTTCTCCGCCAGCAGCGCGCCGATCTCCGGCCGGTACAGGCGCGGGCCGACCAGCGCCAGCCACCCCCCGTCCATCATCAGGAAGATCAAGCCCGTGGTCACATAGGCGAGCGAGGTCTTGAGCACGTCGTGTCTCCGTCTTGCCGGGATCAGGCGGCCGCGGGGGCGAGCCGGTAGTGGCTGACGCCCCATTCCGCTCCGCCCGCGTGTCCGAACAGCCCCGCCGTGGCCATGAAGAAGAGCCGCCACCGCCGGCCCCACAGCCGGGCCTGGGTCCCGTAGACCGACTCCAGCACCGGCCGGATCTCGCGCTCGTGGGCGTCGTAGTTGGCGAGCCACTGGTCGGCGGTGCGCGCGTAGTGAGCCCCGCTCCAGCGCCAGTCCGCCTCCACCCGGAAGAGGTCGGGGAACTCGTGCAGGAGCGCATGGCTCGGCATCAGCCCGCCGGTGAAGAAGTGTCGGGCGATCCAGTCGGCGGGGTCGCTCGCGTCGAAGCGGTAGGGCGAGGTCCTGTGGCTGAAGACGTGGAGGAAAAGCCGCCCGTCCGGCCGCAGCCAATCCCGCACCCGGCCCAGCAGCGCGCGCCAGTTGGCCATGTGTTCGAACATCTCCACCGACACCACGCGGTCGAAGCGGGCGGCGGTCTCGAAGACGTTCATGTCGGCGGTGACGACCTGGAGGTTGGTCAGCCGGCGGGTCCTCGCCCGGCCCTCGATGAAGGCGCGCTGCGAGGCGGAGTTGGACACGCTGGTGATCTGAGCGTTCGGATAGGACTCGGCCATCCAAAGGCTGAGCGACCCCCAGCCGCAGCCGAGCTCCAGGACGTCCTGGCCGTCGCGCAGGTCGGCGTGGAGGGCCGTCTCGGCGAGCGCCCGCTCCTCCGCTTCGGCGAGGCTCTCGCGCCCGTCCGGGTAAAGGCAGCAGGAGTATTTCAGCTGGGGCCCGAGCACCCGCTCGAAGAAGGCGGCGGGAAGCTCGTAATGCTGGTCGTTGGCGGCCTCCACGTGCTCGGCGATGGGGCGCCCCGCCATGCCCTGGGCGAAGGCGTGGTTCACCCGCTCCGCGTCCGTGGTCCCGAGGTTGCGGCGCGCGCCCTCCACCAGCGCCCTGACCGCCGCGCGCCGGATCGCGTCCGGCAGGGGCGCGCCTTCGAAGGCGGTGATGACGGAGGAGATGGCGTTCACGGTGTCTCGCCTCCGGGCGCAGCCGTGCGAGGCGGGCGGGGAAAGAAGGCGCTGACCCGCGCCTGGTAGCGGCGGTAGGCGTCGCCCTTGGAGCGGAGTTGGGCCGCTTCCAGCGGCGGCACGCCGGTGCCGAAGCGCAGGAGGAGCACCATGACCACCGGTGCGACCCAGGCCGTCCAGCTCGATGGCTGCCCCGGCTGGAAGGCGATCACGGGATAGGCGATCCAGCCCAGCGCCTCGAAGAGGTAGTTCGGGTGGCGCGACCAGCCCCAGAGCCCCGTGTCGCAAACCTTGCCGCGGTTCGCCTCCTCCGCCTTGAACCGCTTCATCTGCCGGTCCGCCAGACCCTCGCCGAGGATGGCGGCGGCGAGCACGACCCCGCCGAGCGCGTCGCGCAGCCGCAAGGTCGCGTCCGGCTCGCGCGCGGCCAGGAGTACGGAAACTCCGAGGAGAGCGGTCGCCGGGGCCTGCACGATCATCAGGAGGAACATGCGGGGTTGGAACCGCGCGCCCCACTCCTCACGGAGCGCGGCGTAGCGGCTGTCCTCCGGCCCCTTGGCGACGCGCACCGCGACATAGGTCCCGAGCCGCAGCGCCCAGACCGCAACCAGGGCCGCGACCAGCAGCTGGCGCCCGTCCGGGGCGCTGCGTCCGCCAAAGGGGACGAGCGCCGCCGCGGCCAGCGTCGCCCCCGTGCCATAGGTCCAGAAGACGTCGGTCCAGCCGCCGTTGGAGGCCGCGCGCTGGCAGGCCCAACCCGCGCTCATCACCACGGCCATGACGGCCAGCACGGCGAGGAGGAGCCCCATCATCGGGCGCGCCTCCCCACCCCGTTCCTGGTCTCCATCCTGGAGCGCAACAGTCCCTCCACGTCCAACGCCCAAGCTACGCGGGCCACGGCGGCGCGGATGCAGCCGCATCCGCGGGAAACAAGGGTTCGTAGCTTCAGGCGTCGCCGCAGGAGGACTCCGCGATGCCTTCGACCGCCACCCCACCGCCGATACGGCGGCTGAAGGTCGCCGTCGTGGGCGCAGGCGTGTCCGGCCTGTCCTGCGCCTGGCTGTTGAGCCAGGGTCACGAGGTGACGCTCTTCGAGGAGCAGGGGCGCCTGGGAGGCCACGCCAACACGGTGGAGGCGGCCGGACTGCCGCCCGTCGACACCGGCTTCATCGTCTACAACGAGGCCAACTATCCGAACCTCTGCGCCCTGTTCGACCACCTGGGCGTGGCGACCCGGCCCGCGGAGATGTCCTTCGGCGTGTCGCTGGACGACGGCGCGCTGGAGTACGGCAGCGCGCACCCGCTGGCGCTCCTGGCGCAGCCGGCAAACATGGTGCGGCCGCGCTTCTGGTCCATGCTGAGGGACCTGGTGCGCTTCTACCGCGCCGCGCCCCAGGCGCTGGCCGCCCTGGAGCTCCAGCCCGAAACGCTCGGCGAGTTCCTGGACCGCGGCGGCTACGGCCGCGCCTTCCAGGACGACCACCTCCTGCCCCAGGTGGGCGCGATCTGGTCGACCTCCGCGGAGGGCGCCCGCGACTATCCGGCGGCGGCCTTGATCCGCTTCTTCGACAACCACGGGCTCCTGAAGCTGGTGCGCCGGCCCCGGTGGCGCACCGTCGCCGGCGGCTCGCGGCGCTATGTCGAGCGGCTGCGCGCCGAGTTCGCCGGCGCCGTGCGGACCTCTACGGCGGTGACGGGGCTGCGCCGCACGCCCGCGGGCGTCGTGGTCCACACCCCCGGGGGCGAGGCGGGGCGCTTCGACCGGGTGGTCCTCGCCACGCCGGCCGATGTCGCGCTCGGCCTCCTCGACGATCCTAGCGCCGAGGAGCGCAGCTTGCTCGGGGCCTTCCGCTACACCGCCAACCGGGCGGTGCTGCATACAGACCCCGCCCTGATGCCCCGGCGCCGCGCGGCCTGGTCGGCCTGGAACCACATCGGCCAGCGCGGCGCCGCGGCGGAGTTCTGCGTCACCTACTGGATAAACGAGCTGCAGGGGCTGAAGAGCGGGCGCGACCTCTTCGTCACCCTGAACCCGCTGCGGGAGCCGGCGGCGGAGCGGGTGGTGGCCTCCATCGACTACCGCCATCCGCTGTTCGACGCCGCCGCCATGGCCGCCCAGCGCCGGCTGTGGTCGCTGCAGGGCGAGGGCGGCGTCTGGTTCTGCGGAGCCCATTTCGGGTCCGGCTTCCACGAGGACGGGCTGCAGTCCGGCCTCGCGGTGGCCGAGGCGCTCGGCGGCGTGCGCCGCCCCTGGCGGGTGGAGCGCGAGTCCGCCCGTATCCATCTCGCGCCCGCCGCCGCGCCGGCGGCCCGGCCCGCGGCCGCGTGAACCCCACCCGCTCGGCCCTCTACCTCGGCCGCGTCGGCCACACGCGTCTCAAGCCCCGCCGCCACACGCTCGGCTACGGCAGCTTCATGA
>CAXUCS010000198.1:0-5260 GCA_964249365.1 uncultured Caulobacteraceae bacterium
GCTGGCAGGGGAGGCGGAACCGCCGCCCAGACGACACGCCCGGCTCCGGCCGGCGGCGGTTCCGCCTCCCCTGCCAGCCCCGCATCGGGCGGCTGATCCAACGGACCTGACGAGCTTGATCCT
Source organism: uncultured Caulobacteraceae bacterium (assembly GCA_964249365.1). Classification (GTDB taxonomy): domain Bacteria; phylum Pseudomonadota; class Alphaproteobacteria; order Caulobacterales; family Caulobacteraceae; genus CAHJWH01. The sequence goes on from CAXUCS010000198.1 coordinate 124, forward strand.
CACCCTCGGCGCCAACACGGAAAGGGCCTGACGGAAATGTCTAGCGCGGCCTACAGCGCCCATGACGACGCCGCCCATCACGGCGGTCACGTTCATGCGGAGCACGACCACAAGCCTTCCTTCTTCGTGCGTTGGTTTTTCTCGACCAACCACAAGGATATCGGCCTCCTCTACATCATGTTCGCCATCATGGCGGGTTGCGTTGGGGGCATTCTCTCCGGCCTGATCCGCGAGGAGCTGGCCGCGCCCGGCATCCAGCTGTTCCAGCCCAACAGCTGGCTGGCGCACTCCTTCCTCGCCAAGCTCCACCTGATCGAGGCGTCCAAGCACGGCTACAACGTGGTGGTCACCGCCCACGCCCTGGTGATGATCTTCTTCATGGTCATGCCGGCGATGATCGGCGGCTTCGGCAACTTCTTCGTGCCGATCATGATCGGGGCGCCGGACATGGCCTTCCCCCGCATGAACAACATCAGCTTCTGGCTGCTCGTGGCCTCCTTCTGTGTGCTGATCACCTCCCTGACGGTGGACGGCGGTCCGGGACGAGGCTTCGGTGGGGGCTGGACCATGTACCCGCCGCTGTCCACCATCGGGCATACCGGGCCGGCCTTCGATCTCGCCATCCTGTCGCTGCACCTGGCGGGCGCGAGCTCGATCCTGGGCGCCATCAACTTCATCACCACCATCTTCAACATGCGGGCGCCCGGCATGACCCTGCACCGCATGCCGCTCTTCGTGTGGTCGGTGCTGGTGACGGTGTTCCTGCTCCTCCTGTCGCTGCCGGTGCTGGCGGGCGCCATCACCATGCTGCTGACCGACCGCAACTTCGGCACCAGCTTCTTCAATCCGGCGGGCGGCGGCGACCCGGTGATGTACCAGCACCTGTTCTGGTTCTTCGGCCATCCGGAGGTCTACATCCTGATCCTGCCGGGCTTCGGCATGATCAGTCACGTGGTCGCGACCTTCTCCAGGAAGCCCGTGTTCGGCTACCTCGCCATGGCCTACGCCATGGTGGCGATCGGCTTCGTCGGCTTCGTGGTCTGGGCCCACCACATGTTCACGGTGGGGCTGAACGTGAACCTGCAGGCGTACTTCTCCGCCGCGACCATGATCATCGCGGTGCCGACCGGCATCAAGATTTTCAGCTGGATCGCCACCATGTGGGGCGGATCCATCGACTTCAAGACGCCCATGCTGTTCGCGATCGGCTTCATCTTCCTGTTCACCGTCGGCGGTGTCACGGGCGTGGTGCTGTCCAACGCCGGGGTCGACTACAGCTTCCAGGACACCTACTATGTGGTGGCGCATTTCCACTATGTGCTGAGCCTGGGCGCCGTGTTCGCCATCTTCGCCGGCTTCTACTACTGGTTCGAGAAGATGTGGGGCGTGAAGTACAACGAGGCGCTGGGCGTCATCCACTTCTGGCGGATGTTCGTGGGCGTGAACGTGATCTTCTTCCCCATGCACTTCCTCGGCCTGCAGGGAATGCCGCGCCGCTACGTCGACTACCCGGACGCCTTCGCGTTCTGGAACAAGGTCGCCACCGACGGCTACATGATCGCGGCGGCGGGCGTGGTGGTGTTCCTTCTCATGCTGGCGGAGGCGGCGGTCCGGCGGCGCAAGGCCGTGGCCAACCCCTGGGGCGAAGGCGCCACCACCCTGGAATGGACCCTGCCCTCGCCCCCGCCCTACCACCAGTTCTCCACCCTGCCGGTGATCGAGCCGGAGGCGCACTGAACCGGAGGGAGGCCGCCGCCCTGGCGGCGGCTTGATCCCCGCCCTAACTAGGCGTCTGAGGGCGTGGGCCTCCGGGTCCACGCCTTTCCTCTTTCCGGGAGTCCCGCTTGGCCGAGGCCATGACGCCCCGTTCGCCGGCTGCGGTGCGCTCGCCGCGCGCCCCGGCGGCGCCACGGGACTATTTCTCGCTCCTCAAGCCTCGGGTCATGTCGCTGGTGGTCTTCACCGCGGCCACTGGCCTCGTCTGCGCCGACAGGCCGATGAACCCGGTGATCGCGGCGGTCGCGGTGCTCTGCATCGCGGTGGGCGCCGGGGCGTCCGGCGCGCTGAACATGGCCTACGACAGCGACATCGACGCGCTGATGCGGCGCACCCGCTCCCGGGCGGTGGCGTCCGGGGTGATCGGCCGGGCGGAGGCGGCGGGCTTCGGCGTGGTGCTGGCGCTCTTCTCCGTCATGCTGATGGCGCTGGCGGTGAACCTGATCGCCGCCGTACTGCTGGCCTTCACCATCGTCTTCTATGCGGTGGTCTACACCGTATGGCTGAAGCGCTCGACGCCGCAGAACATCGTGATCGGCGGGGCGGCCGGAGCGCTTCCGCCGGTGGTCGGCTGGGCCGCCGCGACCGGTTCGACGCCGCTGGACGCCTGGCTCCTCTTCGCCATCATCTTCATCTGGACGCCGCCGCACTTCTGGGCGCTGTCGCTCTACACGAGCGGCGACTACGCCAAGGCGGGGGTGCCCATGATGCCGGTGGCGCGAGGCGCCCGCTCCACGCGCCGCCAGATCTTCGCCTACAGCGTCCTGCTCGTCCCGCTCGGCGTGCTGCCCCTCTTCACGGGGCTCGGCCACGTCCTCTACGGTGCGGCGTCGATCGGCGGTGGCGCTCTGTTCCTGCTTCTCGCCGGCCGCGTGCTGGCCAGCCGGACGGGGGACGACACCCAACCGGGCCCGGACGGGCTCTACACCGTACGCGAGGGCTCCAAGGCCGCCCGCGACCTCTTCGCCTTCTCCATCCTCTACCTGCTCGCGCTCTTCGCCGCGCTGCTGGTGGAGCATAGCCTCCAGCGCGTGCACTGATGCCCACCACCCTGCCTTCCGGCTCGTCCAAGGACCCTTTCGGCGAAGGGGTCGCGGCCGCCCGTGCGCGCCGGCTGCGAAGTCTCGGCATCGCCCTGGCGCTCGTCGCCTTCGTGACGCTGGTCTTCGTGGTGAGCGTGATCAAGATGGCCGGCGGCCATGGCGTCTGAGCGGCGGCGGTCCCGCCATCGCTTGGTTCCCGCCATCGCCGGGCTGGCGGCCGTCGGCATGGTCGGCATGGCCTACGCCGCAGTGCCCTTCTACCGCGCCTTCTGCCAGGCGACCGGGTTCGACGGGGCCGCGCGGCGCGTGGAGCGCGCGCCAACGGCGGTGATCGACCGGCGGATCACCGTGCGCTTCGACGCCAACGTGCGCGGCCTGCCCTGGCGCTTCACCCCCGACCAGACCGCGCAGACCATCAGGCTCGGCGCGCCGGGGCTGGCCTTCTTCACCGTCACCAACCAGGGCGACAAGCCGCTCACCGGCCGCGCCGCCTACAACGTCCTGCCCGAGTCGGCCGGCCCCTACTTCCTGAAGACCCAGTGCTTCTGCTTCTCCAACCAGACGATGAAGCCGGGCCAGACCGAACGCTTTCCGGTCATCTACTACGTCGAGCCCAAGTTTGCGACCGACATCAACACCAAGACCTTCGACGAGGTCACCCTCAGCTATACCTTCTTTCCCGTGAAGGGCTGAGCGGGCTTCGAGGCGTGGCGCGCGGGTCGGGCCGCGCGTCCCACTCCCGCCGATCTGCCCTTGGCTAGCTCGCCAGAGCGAGGCTATAGCTCCTCGCCGACTCCTCGACAGGGCCCGATACGCGACCATGGCCGACCACGCCGCCAACCACGACTACCATCTGGTCAAGCCGAGCCCGTGGCCCCTGGTCGGCTCGGCCGCCGGCGTCATCACCGCCATCGGGCTGGTGGGCCTGCTCAAGGGCGTGCTGTTCGTGCCCAAGGGTAATCCGGCCACCCTGGCGATCGGCCTGGGCCTCCTTCTCCTCACCATGTTCTGCTGGTGGTGGGACGTGGTGCGGGAAGCCAACGAGGGCGACCACACCCCCGTCGTCTCCATCGGCCTGCGCTACGGCATGATCCTGTTCATCGCCTCGGAAGTGATGTTCTTCGTCGCCTGGTTTTGGATGTTCTTCGAGATGGCGCTGTTCCACCACGTGCGCACCTTCTCGCCCATCGACGAGGTCCGCGCCGCCTGGGCCGCGTGGCCGCCCAAGGGTGTGGAAACCCTCGACCCCTGGCACTTCCCGCTGATCAACACCTTGACGCTGCTGCTCTCGGGCACCACCGTCACCTGGGCCCACCACTCGCTACAGCACGGCGACCGCAAGTCGACGAGGAACGGCCTGATCCTGACCATCGTGCTCGGCCTGCTGTTCAGCTGCATCCAGGCCTACGAGTATCGCGAGATCATCCTGGAGAAGCTGTTCTTCAACACCGCCTCGACCAGCTCGGGCCTCTACGGCTCATCCTTCTTCATGGCGACCGGCTTCCACGGCTTCCACGTCATGATCGGGACGATCTTCCTGATCGTCTGCCTCGTGCGGCTGCTGAACGGCGCCTTCACCCCGGTCAAGCATTTCGGTTTCGAGGCGGCGGCCTGGTACTGGCACTTCGTGGACGTGGTGTGGCTCTTTCTGTTCGCCTTCATCTACGTGGTGTTCCAGGGCCATCCGGCCACCTGACGCGACGGCGCAATGGCCGCCGCCGACCCTGTAGCGGGAAGCACCCGCCCGCGCGCCTTCCCGCTCCTGGCCGTTATCGTGGGCGTGGCGATCCTCTGCGCGCTCGGCGCCTGGCAGGTGAAGCGGCTGCAGTGGAAGGAAGACCTTCTCGCGCGCATCGCCGCCCTCCAGACCGCCCCGGCCGAGCCTCTGGATGTGGTGCTGAACCGCCTCGGGCCAGCGGGCCGCCCGCCCGCGGGGCAGGTCGACTTCGTCCGCGTCCAGGCCGACTGTCCGACCGTGCGGCAGACGCCGACGCTGCACCTCTACGCCCTGGTTGGCGGCGTGCTGGGTCATCGGCTGATCACCGCCTGCCCCCTTTCCGGCGGACGTTTCCGCTCGCTCCTGGTGGACCGCGGCTTCGTGGACGAGGACGATCTGGCCGCCGTCCGCGCCGGCCCGCCGCTCAACGGACCCGTGGTCGGCATCCTGCGCCGCCCTGAACCGACCACCTGGATCAGTCCCGCCAACGATCCGGATCGCAACGACTGGCGCAGCCGCGACATCGCGCTGATGGCCCGCCACCTCGGCGCGCCCGCGCCCGCTCCCGTGATGTTGATGCTGGAGCGTCCCGGCTCGCCCC
>CAXUCS010000199.1:0-5245 GCA_964249365.1 uncultured Caulobacteraceae bacterium
GCCGCCTCGGCCTGGATCGAGGTCCGCTCAGCGTCGGCCTTGGCGAGCACGCGGACCCGTTCGGCGTCCGCCTCGGCGGGTCTGACGACCTCGGATACGAGCTGCTGCTGGCGCAGCTCGGACTGCTTCTCGGCGAGCTCGGTCTGCGTCTTGATGACCTCTTGCTGGGCCTCGGCCTGGGCCAGCGCCGCCTCCTGGCCGGCCACGTCGGCGCGGGCGAGCTGGCCGAGCTGCTTCTCCTGCCGGTAGAGCTGAAGGAGCCCGCGGTCGATGTCCACCAGCCGCTGCAGGGCGTCGATCTGGGCCTGCAGGCCGGCGGCGGTGACCGCGGCGTTGGCGACGTTGGTGGTGACGGTGAGGTAGCTCGCCTCCAGCGCATAGCGCTGCTGTTCGGCCTGGGCGGCGGCGTTCTCGATCCCGCGCCGGACGCCGCCGAAGACGTCGGGGGAGTAGGAGATGGCGAGCTGCACCGTGTAGAGGCTGAAGAGGGGAACCGGCGCGTTCAGGGTCGGCGAAAGCGTGCCGCTGTCCTTCTCCCGGCTGGCCTGTCCGCTGATCGCGGCGGTGGGATAGAGCCCGCCGCGCTCGGCCCGTAGCGCCTGTTGGGACGCGCGGAGCGAGGCGCGGGCGGTGTCGAGGTCGGGGTTGGCGCGCAGCGCATCGGCTTCCAGCCCGTCGAGCGTGGGACTCCCGAACAGCGTCCACCATCGGCCGGGGGTGTCGCCGCCCTGAGCGAGCGTCTGGGCGCCTGACCCCTGCACGCCCGCCGGGCCGGCGTCGGTCTTCGGGATGATCGCCCCGGAGACGTAGCCGGCCTGGGGCGAGGGCGGGGCAGGCCGGTGGAAGTCCGGCCCGACCGCGCAGCCTGAGAGGAGGAGGGCGAAGAGGGGGAAGGAGGCCGCGCGCGTCATGCCGGCGCTCCTTCGGGTTCGAGCTCGTCGTTGGGGCGGCGGCTGGGGCGGCCCCGGGGGGAGAAGAGATCGATCAGCACGGGCAGCACCAGGAGGATCAGGGCCGGCGCGAGGAGGATGCCTCCCACCACCACCAGGGCGAGCGGCCGCTGCACCTGGGAGCCGATGCCGCTGGACAGCGCGGCGGGGACGAGGCCGACGCAGGCCGCGAAACAGGTCAAGGCCACCGGGCTCAGCTGCGTCTCGCAGGCGCGTCTGAGCGCCTGCGCCCGTTCCCGCCCGCCCCCCACCAGGTGGTTGAAGGAGGAGAGCACGATGATCCCGTTCATCACGGAGATGCCGAACAGGCCGATGAAGCCGATCGCCGCGGAGACCGACAGGGCCGTGCCGGTCAGAGACAGGGCGAGGATGCCGCCGACCATGGCCATGGGCATGACGCTGAGCGCCAGGAGCGTGTCGGCCACCGACGAGAAGTTGATGAACAGCAGGAAGGCGATCAGCAGCAGGCTGATCGGCACCGCCACCTCCAGCCGGGCGAGCGCGTCCTTCAGCTCGCCGAGCTCGCCCACCCACTCCAGCCGGTAGCCGCCGGGCAGCTGCACCGCCTTGGCGATGGCGGACTGGGCGGCGGTGACGGTGGAGCCGAGATCGCGGCCGCGCACGCTGAACTCGATCGGTATGTAGCGTTCCTGCTGCTCGCGGTAGACGAAGGCCGCACCCGAGACGAGCCTGACGTCCGCCACTGCCGAGAGCGGCACCTGCACGGTGCCCGTGCCCCCGACCGCGGTGGTGGGCGCGGCGATCAGGAGACTCCTGATCTGGTCCAGGCTGGCGCGGCTGGCGGCGTCCAGGCGCACGAGGATGGGGAAGTTGCGGTCGCTGCCGCCCTCGTACAGGGCGCCCGCCGCTTGGCCGCCCACCGCCGCGGCGATCACCGTGTTCACGTCGCCGGGCTCCAGGCCATAGCGGGCGGCGCGCGCACGGTCGACGTCGATCCTGACCGTCGGCTGGCCGAGCGCGCTCAGGACCTGCAGGTCCTCCACGCCCGGCACGTGCTTCATCACCGCGCCGATCCTGTCGGCGTTCGCCTGCAGGGTCTGGAGGTCCGGGCCGAAGATCTTGACGGAGTTGGCGCCCTTCACGCCGGACGCCGCCTCCTCCACATTGTCCTCGATCGTCTGGGAGAAGTTGAACTCTACCCCAGGGAACCGCCGCTCCAGATCCGACGACAGCCGCTCGGTCAGCACCTCCTTGGTGATGTGGCCGGGCCAGGTGTCGAACGGTTTCAGCGGCACGAAGAACTCGGCGTTGAAGAAGCCGGTGGCGTCGGTGCCGTCGTCCGGGCGGCCGTGCTGGGACACCACCGTCTGGACCTCCGGGTAGCTGCCGATCACCCGGCGCATGCGGTTGACGTAGCCGTCGCCCTCTTCTAGCGAGATGGCGCCCGGCATGGTGGCGCGGATCCAGAAATTGCCTTCCTCCAGATGGGGCAGGAACTCCGTGCCGAGCGAGCCGGCGGCCAGCACCGTCACCAGCAGGAGCCCGCCCAGGCCGCCGAGCGTCACCACGCGGTTGGCCAGCGCGAACTCCATCGCCGGCGTGTAGATGCGGCGCAGCCCCCGCACCAGGAAGGTGTCGCGCTCCTCCAGCGTGTCCGGCAGCATCATGGCGCATAGCGCGGGCGTGACGGTGAAGGTGGCCAGCAATCCTCCCGCGATGGCGTAGGCGTAGGTCCGCGCCATCGGCCCGAAGATGTGGCCCTCCACGCCCGTCATGGTGAAGAGCGGCACGAAGCTCGCGATGATGATGGCCGCGGAGAAGAAGATGGAGCGGCTGACGCCTGCGGCCGACTCCGCGATCACCGCCAGCTTGGCGGAGCGGCGCCGGTTGGGCTGGAGCCCCGCGGTCGCATGCTCGGCGATGTGGCGGTAGATGCTCTCCACCATGATCACGGTGGCGTCCACCACCAGGCCGAAGTCGATGGCGCCGACCGACAGGAGGTTGGCCGACTCGCCCCGGATCGTCAGGATCAGCACCGCGAAGAACAGCGCGAAGGGGATGGTGACCGCCACGATCACCGCACTCCGCAGGTTGCCCAGGAACAGCCACTGGATCACGAAGATCAGCAGCATGCCCTCCACCATGTTGTGGAGCACGGTGTGGGTCGTCACCGCGATCAGGTCGGAGCGGTCGTAGATCTTCTGGATGTGGACGCCGGGCGGCAGGACGTCGGTGGTGTTGATCTTCTCCACCTCCGCCTCGACCGCCTTGATGGTGGGCATGGACTTCTCGCCGCGCTGCATCAGCACGATGCCCTGGACGACGTCGTCGTCGTTGTCCTGGCCGGCGATGCCCAGGCGGGGCTGGTGGCCGATCTTCACGGCCGCCACATCGCCGATGGTCACCGGCTGGCCGTTGGGGGCGGTGATCAGGGTGTGGGCGATGTCGTCGGTGGAGTGGATCAGCCCGATGCCGCGCACGATGGCCGCCTCCGGCCCGATGTTCAGCGTCTGGCCGCCCACGTTGCCGTTGGCGTTGTTCAAGGCGGTGATGAGCTGGGACAGGCTGACGTTGAAGGCCGACAGTTTGGAGCGGTCGACGTCGACCTCATAGGCCTTGGTCTTGCCGCCCCAGCCGGTGACGTCGATCACGCCGGGCACGGCCTTGAAGCGCCGCTCCAGCACCCAGTCCTGCAGCGTCTTGAGGTCCAGGGTGGAATAGCCGGGCGGGCCCACTACCCGGTAGCGGTAGATTTCCCCGATCGGGCTCTCCGGGCTGATCTGGGGCTGGGAGTTGTTCGGCAGCTGGCCGAGTTGGGTCAGGCGGTTGATCACCCATTGCTGGGCTTCCTGGTAGGTGAAGTCGTAGGAGAACTGTATCTTCACGTCCGATAGGCCGAACAGTGAGATGGTCCGCACGCTGGTGACGTGCGGGATGCCCGCCATCTGGATCTCGATCGGGATGGTGATGTAGCGCTCGATCTCCTCGGCGGACTGGCCGGTGTTCTGGGTCACCACCTCAACGAGCGGAGGCACCGGGTCCGGATAGGCCTCGATGTTCAGCTTGAGGAAGGCCGCCACCCCGGCGGCGAACATCACCGCCAGGAACACGAGCATCAGCCCGCTGTGGCGCAGCGCGAAGACGACGACGCGGTTCATCGGCGTACGGGCGGCCTCAGTCGGACTTGGCGGCGCGGTCGATGAAGATGGCGCCGGACGTCGCGACCTCATCGCCGGGCTGCAGGCCGGAGAGCACCTCCACCTCGCCGTCCTGCGTGCGTCCCGTCCTGACGCGGCGCAGCCCCAGCGCGTGGCCGCCGGCCGCCACCCAGACCCGCGCCTCGTCGCCCTCGTAGATCACCGCGGAGGCGGGCACGCCGAGGCTGGTGCGGGCCGGACCGGCGCCCAGCGCGAAGTCGGCGAACATCTCGGGCCTGAGAACCCCGTCGGGGTTGTCTATCACCGCGTGGACGAGGAGCCGGCGCGTGGCGGGGTCCAGCGCAGGTGCCACATAGTTCAGGCGGGCGTGGAACACCCGTCCGGGCAGGCCGGGCACGTGCACCGTGATCGGGTCGCCCCGGTGCAGCCGCGCGGCGTCCGCTTCCGCCACATTGGCCGTCAGCCACACCCGCGAGGTGTCGCTGACCTCGAACAGCGGCGTGGTGGAGCCGTTGGAGGTGGCGTTGAGGTACTGCCCCGGCCCGACCTGGCGCTGGATCACCACGCCGGTGATGGGCGCGCGCACGGCCGCCTCCGCTCCATGACCCGGGCCGGCCTCGAGAAGGGCGAGCCGCTGGCGCACCAGGGCGAGCGCCGCCTCGTCGCTCGTCACCGTGTTGCGCGCCGAGGCGTCGTCGCTTCCGGCCTGCTGCACGTCGCGCAGCGCGGCGCCGTTGATTTTGAAGAGGGCCTGCTGGCGCTGGGCGTTGGCGTCCGCAACCCTGGCCTGGGCCTGGGCGGTCGCCAGCGCGGCCTGCGCTGCGGCGAGGTCGTTTCGGGCCTGCGCCACCTCGGACGCTTCCGCGGTCAGGAGCGGCTGGCCCTTGGCCACGCGATCGCCGGCGCTCACCGCCACCTCCAGCACCCGACCGGAAACGGGTGAGGTGACCTGGACGGTCAGGTCGTCGTCGGTCGCGATCTTGCCCTCCGTCGCGACCTGGTCGGTGAAGCTGATGTCACGCGCAGGCGTGAAGGTGAGGGATCGCCACTGCTCGGGCGTGGCGCGGAAGGTCCCGGGCGGTGGCGCCGGGGGAGCCGTCTGCGGGCGCGACGCCGCCGCGCGCCGCGCCGCGGGCGCCGCGCCCAGCGCCAGGATCAGCACCACGGACGCCACCG
>CAXUCS010000200.1:0-5196 GCA_964249365.1 uncultured Caulobacteraceae bacterium
CCGCCGCCTGCCGGCCCCAGGCCGCCCGACCCTGCCGGTCCTTCTGGGCCCGGGCGGATGGCCAGCGCTGCCGAAGCCGTTCGGCGACGGACCGGCGGACGCGCGCAGCCTGATCGGCGAGCGCCTGGAAGCGGCGCTCGGGCTCGTGCCCGACGAGAGGGCGCTGAGACTAGGCCGAGCGGCGCGCAACCCCATGGCGGCGGCCGCGCGCTCATCCTATCTTGACACGCACGGGAGCAGGGTTGCGGACGAGGGTCCGCGCTCCGTTCCGCACATCGACTCTGGACCCGGTTAGGGCGACGGCATGAACTTGCGCAATCTCGCGATCTGGGGCGTGATCGTGGTGGTGATCATCGCGCTCTACAGCGTGCTCAACCCCTCCAATCATGGGGCGGCGGCCGCCAACGAGCTCAGCTATTCCCAACTCCTGGAGAAGATCGATAGCGACCAGGTCAAGGACGTGGTCATGCGCGGCGACATGGTGCAGGCGACCGACGCCGCCGGGCGCCGCTATCTCGTCACCACCCCGGGCTCTACCGACGACCTGATCAAGGAACTCAGGGCCCACAACGCCAACATCCGTGTGCAGTCGGCCCAGCCCTCGGCCTGGATGCAAATCCTGTCCGGCATCCTGCCCATCGTGCTCCTGGTCGGCGTCTGGGTCTTCTTCATGCGCCAGATGCAGGGCGGCGCGAGGGGGGCCATGGGCTTCGGCAAGTCCAAGGCCAAGCTCCTGACCGAGAACAAGACCAAGGTGACGTTCGAGGACGTCGCCGGCGTGGAGGAGGCCAAGGACGAGCTGGCGGAAATCGTCGAGTTCCTGAAGGAGCCTGCGAAGTTCCAGCGGCTCGGCGGCAAGATCCCCAAGGGCGCGCTCCTGGTCGGCCCGCCCGGCACCGGCAAGACGCTGCTGGCGCGGGCCATCGCGGGCGAGGCGGGCGTGCCCTTCTTCTCTATCTCCGGCTCGGACTTCGTGGAGATGTTCGTGGGCGTGGGCGCCAGCCGGGTCCGCGACATGTTCGAACAGGCCAAGAAGAACGCGCCCTGCATCATCTTCATCGACGAGATCGACGCGGTGGGCCGCCACCGCGGCGCGGGGCTGGGCGGCGGCAACGACGAGCGCGAGCAGACCTTGAACCAGCTCCTGGTGGAGATGGACGGCTTCGAGGCCAACGAGGGCATCATCCTGATCGCGGCCACCAACCGGCCGGACGTGCTCGATCCGGCCCTGCTGCGCCCCGGCCGCTTCGACCGCCAGGTCGTGGTGCCAAACCCCGACATCAACGGGCGCGAGCGCATCCTGCGCGTCCATATGCGCAACGTCCCGCTCGCCGCCGACGTGGAGGTGAAGGTCATCGCGCGCGGCACCCCCGGCTTCTCCGGCGCCGACCTGATGAACCTCGTCAACGAGGCGGCCCTGATGGCGGCGCGTAAGAACCGACGCATGGTCACCCAGCGAGACTTCGAGGACGCCAAGGACAAGGTCATGATGGGCGCCGAGAGGAAGTCCATGGTCATGACCGAGGACGAGAAGCGCATGACCGCCTACCACGAAGGCGGCCACGCCATCGTGGCGCTGAACGTTCCCTCCACCGACCCGGTCCACAAGGCGACCATCATCCCGCGCGGCCGCGCGCTCGGCATGGTCATGCAGCTGCCCGAGCGGGACAAGCTGTCCATGAGCTTCGAGCAGATGACCTCGCGGCTGGCCATCCTGTTCGGTGGCCGGGTGGCTGAGGAGATCATCTTCGGCAAGGAGAAGGTCACCTCCGGCGCCTCGTCCGACATCACCCAGGCGACCAAGCTGGCCCGCGCCATGGTGACCAAGTGGGGCTTCTCCGACGAGCTTGGCGTGGTCGAATACGGCGACAACCAGGAGGAGGTCTTCCTCGGCATGTCGATGGGCAACCGCCAGAACATCTCGGAGGAAACCGCCAAGATCATCGATGCGGAGGTTAAGCGGCTGACCCAGGCCGGCTTCGACGAGGCGCGGCGCATTCTTACCACCAAGCTGGAGGACCTGCACACGCTGGCCCGCGCCATGCTGGAGTATGAGACGCTCACGGGCTCGGAGATCACCGACGTGCTGAAAGGCGTCGCGCCCCGCCGCGACGAGCCCGACGCAGCCCCACTCGGCCCTACGGTCTCGGTGCCCCTCACCCACGTGGACCCCGAACCCCAGCTGGCGTGAAATCCTCAGCCGCTGCGTAAGGCCGCTCGGCTCAGCCGCGGAGCGAGGCGGCCGCGCCGAGCAGCAGGGATAGGACCGCGCCCGTCGTCAGCCCATGGCGCAGACGCGGGTACCAGGGCGGGACGTCGGTGGAGCGCACGTCCCACGCCCATTGGCCGAGGTGCGCGGCCGCCAGCACCAGGAGCCGCCAGGTCGGAGGAACAGGCACGGCCGCCAGCAGGAGGGTCGAGAGGACCGCCCCGGCCATGGCGCCCGCGATCATCGCCGGGCGCACCGAAGGGCGGCCAACCTCCATCCCCCAGCGTCCACCACCGAGGAACGACAGGATTAGCGCGCCGTAGGCGAGCAGGCCGATCTGCATGAGCGCGCGCGGCAAGCCGCCGGTGGACCAGGCCCCCGCCGCTCCCGCGGCGAACGGCAGCAGGCCCCGGCCGCCGAACCCCCAGGTGACGCCTGGCGGACGATGTCGCATCGCTTGCATGCGGAGGAGACGCGCAACGCCGCGCCAAGTTGCGGCGGTTCGTCGCAAGGCGGCCTGAGGCATGAGGGCTGGCGCGCGACTTGCCGGCCGCGAACCCACGAGGACCAGCATGAGCCGCTCTGGGGCGGCCGGGGACCCGATAGGGGCGGTAGGTGGCGATCAAGGTATTCTCCCAGGATGTCGAACTCTCCTCCGCGCCCATCCGGCCGGACTGGGTGGTCTCCGGCCGGCCGACCGCACGCAACGCCGTGCTCGCGCGCAGCGCCGACCGTACCGCCCTGACCATGCTGTGGGACTGTTCGGCCGGCCGCTTCCGCTGGGTCTACGACCAGGACGAGACGATCCACGTGCTGGAAGGCGCGGCCACCCTGACGCTTGAGGACGGGCGGGTGGAGCGGCTCCAGCCCGGCGTGGTCGTCTTCTTCCCGGCCGGAACGACGGCGCTCTGGGAGGTGGACGGCTATGTGCGCAAGCTCGCCGTCTTCCGCGAGACCCTGCCAACGCCGGTGGCGCTCGCGGTGCGGGTCTGGTCCAGGTTCCGGAGCAGGCTTGGAGTGTTTCGCCATCGCCGCCCCTCTCCCGGCCTAGCGCTCCAGCCCATCATGGCCTGAAGCCCCGCCGACGCCGCAGTCACGAGGTTGTGCAGCTCAGTTGTTGCGACGCATTCTCAAATGTGAGACCCTGGGGCGGTAGCTCACGGAAGGCGTTCCATGTCCCAGGCCTGCAGACCGGATTGTGCCATCGTGGTTGGCGAGACGCCGTCCCGCTTCCATGCGCTGCAGCGTGGCGAGCAACTGACCCTATGGTCCGTGCGCGCCATTGCGCTCGGCCACTCGGAGTGCCCGATGCTCCGGCGCACGCTGGACGGGGCGCTCGGCCAGGGCGCGGACGAGGCCTTTGCGGCCCTCTTCACCGCAGTGCGCCTGCTCGGCTGGTGCGCCCGGCGGCGCTTTCGCCTCCACCCTCCTGGCTGCGACGGTGTCAGCGAGGACGAGGCGGCGATCCTGGCCCTCTTCGCCGAGGCGCAGGCGGCGCTGGCCGACGGCGACGAGGCGGCGGTGCGTGCCCGGCTCGCCGGCTGGGTCGAGCCGCGCCTGCTGGATAGCCTGCTCCTGACGGTGCAGGCCGTGGCGGGGTCGCTGGAGCTGCACGGCTACACCCTGCCACGCCGCTGGGAGCGCCCCCTCCCGCCGCAACCGGCGACCGTGCACTAGGGGGAACGGTCAGCCGGTGGCCGTCGCGAGCGCCTTCAGCCGATAGAGCGTTTCGAGCGCCTCGCGGGGGGTCAGGGCGTCCGGGTCCACGGCGGCCAGCGCCGCATCCAAGGCGGACGGCTCGGCGGGCGATGGCGCCGCGGCGGCGGCGAAGAGGGGCAGGTCCTCCAGGCGCGCGGGGGAGTTCGGATCCTTCTCCAGCCGGGCGAGCACCTGACGTGCGCGCGCCACGACCGGGGCCGGAACGCCGGCGAGCTTGGCGACCTGGACACCATAGGATCGGTCCGCGGCGCCCTCCACCGCCTCGTGGAGGAAGACGAGGTCGCCCTTCCACTCCCGCGCGCGAAGCGACAGGTTGGAGCAGGCGGCGAGACGCTGCTCCAGCCGGGCCAGCTCATGGTAGTGGGTGGCGAACAGCGCCCGACATCGGTTGTGGTCGTGCAACGCCTCGGCGCAGGCCCAGGCGATCGCCAGGCCGTCGTAGGTGGCGGTGCCGCGGCCGATCTCGTCCAGGACCACCAGGGAGCGCGAGGTCGCCTGGGTCAGGATGGCGGCCGTCTCCACCATCTCGGTCATGAAGGTCGAGCGGCCGCGCGCGAGGTCGTCGCCGGCGCCCACCCGACTGAAGAGGCGGTCCACCAGGCCGAGCCGCAGCCGCCTCGCGGGCACGAAGCTGCCCGCCTGCGCCAGAACGGCCAGGAGCGCGTTCTGGCGAAGGAAGGTCGATTTCCCCGCCATGTTCGGCCCGGTGACGATCGCCAGCCGCGGGCAGCCCTCCCCGCCCCCGTCCAGCCGGCAGTCGTTGGGGGTGTAGGGCGCGCCGGTGCGGCGCACCGCCGCCTCCACGACCGGGTGGCGCGCACCTTCCGCCTCGAAGGCGGCGGAGCCGTCCACCACCGGGCGCACGGCCTCCACCTCCGCGGCCCATTCAGCCAGGGCTGAGGCGACATCCAGCGCCGCCAGCCCGTCGGCGGCTTCGGCGATCGGGCCGGCGAGGTCGCAGGCGGCCTGGCGCAGGGCCTCGAAGGTCTCCTGCTCCATCGCCAGCGCGCGATCACCGGCCTGGGAGATGCGGGCGTCGAGTTCGGCCAGCTCGCCGGTGGTGAAGCGCACCTGGTTGGCGGTGGTCTGGCGATGGACGAAGAGGGTGTTGAGCGGCGGTCGCAGGAGCGCTTCGGACTGGCGCGCCGTGCAGTCCACGAAATAGCCGAGCACGGCGTTGTGGCGGATGCGGAGCGGCACGCCGCTGTCGCGCTGCAGCCGCGCCTCCAGCGCCGCGACCTGCTTGCTGACGGCGGGCTGGCCGAGGC